>NZ_DATBQK010000012.1:0-17302 GCF_036560865.1 Rudaea sp. | reverse complement strand
TCCTGTCTTGATTCGCAAGGCCTGGCTTCGGCATTTGTGCGAAGAAAGTTCGTACGGTTATCGGCTGTGGTCGGTGCTGATGTTTCAGTCATGGCTTGAAAATAGTCGGCGGGAAATTGGATGTTGATTTACTGGTTGATGTTCTGGTTGCCATTTCTGGGAGCAATCTCGCCCAAGCGGATGATAAATTCGCAGGCACGATTCATGTTTTTACTGGTATGCCTAATTTTCACAATATTCATGGGGTTGAGGGATATGGTCGGAGGGGATTGGACGAATTACCTTCCCTTGTTCGGTTATATCAGCACACTCAATTTCGCTTGGGCAATTGAACTCAAGGATCCAGGTTACGCGCTACTGAATTGGATTGTTGCAAAGGCTGGAGGAGAGATTTATTCAGTAAATCTTGTCTGCGCAGCCATCATGATGGCAGGAGCGTTTCGTTTCTGCCGCAGCTTGCCTAATCCTTGGTTAGCATTGTTGGTGGCGGTTCCCTACATGTTGATTGTTGTCGGTATGGGCTACACGCGACAGGCCGTGGCTCTCGGGTTCGCCATGTTTGGTTTGGTGTCGTTGGGCAGGGGGCGCATATTTTCCTTTATTGCATGTATAGCGGTTGGGGCTTTGTTTCACAGTTCGGCAGTATTGCTGATTCCCATAGCCGGACTCGCCAATAGTCGGCAACGAATCTGGACCGCCATGTGGGTTGCAGCCGCTTTCGTCTTTGCCTATTTTGTGCTCTTGCAGCCTGAGTCCGACGCATTGTGGGATAACTATGTCACGCAACAGATGAAATCTAATGGGGCGATCGAAAGAGTCATGATGAACGTTGTTGCTGCAATCCCATTGCTGTACTTCCGTAAACGCTTGGTCGAAGAGCCTCAGACGCGGCGACTTTGGGTTCTGATCTCCTGGCTCGCCTTGGCCTGCCTGCCCTTCGTGTTCTTTGCGTCCACGGCGGTGGATCGCATAGCTTTATACCTGCTTCCCATACAATTGTTTGTGTTCGCCAGACTGCCAAACCTGACAGGCAATGCGACAGCGCGGACCGTCATCGTCGTGGGGATAGTCGCGTATTACGCGGCTGTTCAGTACGTCTGGCTCAATTACGCTGTCGAGCGCAATTATTGGGTGCCTTACCATTTCATGCCACTTGATTAAGTGCGTACGGCGCCGGCAAAAATCGTGTTGTACGCCAACACTGACTGGTACCTCTACAACTTTCGTCGTTCACTGGCGCTGGCCTTGCGACAGGCCGGTTACGACATATTGCTGCTGTCGCCGCCGGGACCATACGGAGAGAAGCTGCGCGAGTTAGGCCTGCGCTGGGAGCCGCTGCCGATGGATCGGCGCAGTCTGAATCCGTTGCGCGAATTCAAATTGTTGTGGCATCTGACTCGCCTGTTCGCGCGCGAGCGCCCGTCGCTGGTGCACAGCTTTACGATCAAGTGCGCGGTGTACGGATCGCTGGCGGCGCGATTTGCCGGAGTGCCAGCGCGGATCAACGCCGTGGCCGGCATGGGTTACGTGTTCACCAGCGATGAACTCAAGGCGCGGTTGTTGCGACCCGTTGTGCGCCTGCTGCTGCGTGGGGCACTCGGCGGAAAAAATGCGAGGCTTGTCTTGCAGAATGCGGATGACGTCAGCCTGTTCGAGCAAGCAGGCTTGGCCGATCGAGCAGACATTCGATTGATCCGCGGCTCCGGGGTCAACTGCGAGCAATTAGCCCATCGCGATTCACGAGAGAGCAGGCAACAAGGTGCATCACGCGTCTTGTTGGCGGCACGTCTGTTATGGGACAAGGGGATCGCCGAATACGTGGAAGCCGCGCGAATGCTGCGCGCGCAGGGTCGCAGCGTTCAATTCCTGCTCGCGGGCACGCCCGATCCCGGTAATCCCGCAGCGATACCGATCGAGACAATTCGTGGATGGGTAACGGAAGGTCTCGTCGAATGGTTGGGACACGTCGACGACATGCCGGGATTGTTCGCCACGGTGGACGTTGTTACGCTTCCCAGTTATCGCGAGGGTTTGCCCAAGAGCCTGATCGAAGCGGCCGCCTGTGGCCTGCCCTTGGTGGCTACCGATGTACCTGGCTGCCGGGAGGTGATAACCGACGGTAAGGATGGCCTGTTGGTTCCGGTGCGCGACGCGGTCGCGTTGGCAGCGGCAATCGCACGCCTGTTTGACGATAAAGAACTGGCAGCGCGGCTCGGTGCGGCCGCCAGAGAAAAAGCGCTGGCTGAATTTGACGAACGCATCGTAATTGAGCGCACGCTTGCGGTTTACCAGGAATTACTGGGCGATTCCGTTCAAATCCAGCCGCGTAATCTGTAGACCAGCATGCCGATGTACTCATGCAGGTAGCGCTGGCTTTGGAATAGCACGGAAATCCGTGGGCGCCATGCGGCACTGAAAGTTGGATATTGACTCGTGTCAAATACGGGCGCCGGAGTGACCGCAAAACCCTGTTTCTCGAAGCAGGCTACAGTGCGGCGCATGGGGATGGCCGATGTCACCAGCAAAATTCGCTGGCGATGCTCGCGTTTCAGGATGGGTGCCGAATACGCGGCATTCTGATACGTCGTGACGCTATTGGGCTCGATCCGCAACGCGCTTGCGGGTACGCCCTGCTGTTTAAGCGCTGCCAGAATTTCGGTGCCTTCGCGTACTCCGCCAGACACCAGGATGATCGGCGCTCGTTGCGCTCGATAGAGCAGCAGCGCGAGCCCGGTTCTTGTACGGTTCGCTTTTTCATCGCCGTGATCAAAATCCGGCGGATCGCCGCCACCGAGTACGACAATCGCATCCGCCTTCGGATAGTCATCTGGCTGATGTGCGGGATAGGGGGCTTCCAGTCCGCGCCGCAGAACTTCGGCAAATGCCGGCGTGGCGCAGAGAGTGACCCACAGTACGCCGATCAGCCCGAAAGCCACGGCAATCCGGTAACGCCGAACGCACAGGCAGAGCAGCCCCGCGGCGAGCAGCGCGAAGCCCTGTGTTTCGGGGTGGGTCAGGTCGATCAAGGAAGCGGGCAAATACATGCGGAAGTAGCTACGCCAGACGCGGTTGGGGCGATTCGGCGTCGGCTATCGAGCGATTTCCTTTAGAGCATTTTCGGTTGAAGTGGTTACAACTGTGACTTTGCCTTGTAACCCCTCTCCCCTTGTGGGAGAGGGTTGGGGAGAGGGGTTGCGCCCGCGAAAGCGGGCGCCTTCGGCGCCATCCCCTCTCCCGACACGCTGCGCGTGCCGACCTCCCCCACAAGGGGGGGAGGTGAAAAGCAGGTCGCGCCACTGTGTAAGCACTTGAGTCAAAAATGCTCTAGCCGGTAAATGCCGATCGCCAGGTATTCCTTCATCGCCCTGCTGCTTTTGTCCAGCATTTCGGGATCGGGCAACCAGCTTTGCAACGCGCCATGCGACGGTATCGCATCGAAGTCCGTAGGCGCGGGGATTGCGTCGACGCCCTGCGCACGAAACAAGGCAAGCGCTCGCGGCATATGCGCCGCTGAAGTAACCAGCAGGATTTTGGTAATGCGATGTTCGGCCATCAGCTGCTTGGTGTATTGCGCATTTTCTTCGGTGTTGCGACTCCTGTCCTCCAGCAACACGGCAGAAGCCGGAACGCCGAGATCGTTTTCGAACGCTTCCATGGCCTCGGCCTCGGGCTCGTCCGTGGTGGACCAGCCGCTGTTTCCGCCCGAGAGGATCAATACCGGTGCGCGGCCTGCGCGATAAAGTTGAGCGCCGAACCATGCGCGGTCCGCGCCGGTGAGCAGGTGTGGCCCGACGCGCCATCCTTTTCTTCCGCCCTGTATGCCGCCGCCAAGAACGACGATGGCATCGACGACTGGATAGTCGCTTGCCGCACGTTGCGGGAACTGTCGTTCCAATCCCTGGCGCAACGGGACTGAAGCGACGGGCAGCGACCACAACAGCAGCCAGCCGAAAGCAAGCGCGATCAGCGACCCGCCGAATTTTTTTCGGCGCGCGAGTATCAATATCGCTCCGAGAGGCACCAGCAGCAGGCATAGACCGAGTGGAGAAGACAGATGAATAAAAATTTTCCCCAAGTAAAACATCGGTAACCTCGTGCTCCGCAGTCGCGGTTATGCAACTGATATCATGAGTGTATGCATCCGGTTTCGATTTTGCACGATGCGCGCATCCAATGGCTGGCGGCTGCGTTGCGTGGCGAGCGCCCTGCCTGGAGCGCGGATCTGGGCGACACCGAGGGCATGCTTGCCACAGCCTGTGCGGAAGGTGTTGCGCCGCTCGTCAGTCACGAATCGAATGCGCGGCACGGCGAGTGGCTGCTGCCAGCGGAATTCGAGCAGGGGCTGGCCGCGGCTACGCGTGCGGAAGCCGTGTCCTGCCTCGTGCGCGAAGCAGAGTGCCGGCGGATTCTGGATTGTCTGGCCGAGACCAATCTGCCCGCGCTGCTGTTGAAGGGCTCGGCGCTTGCCTATTGGGCCTATGACGCACCGTATCTGCGGCCGTGTGTCGATATCGATTTTTTATTTGCCTCGCACGCAGCCGCTGCAACGGCTGCGCGTGCGTTGGCGCGTCTGGGATACGCGCCGCTTTCGCGTGCATTGCCGGGTGATCTGACTACGTTCGAGCTGGGTTGCGTGCGTGTTGTCGGCGGTACGCACGTGTGGGCCGACTTGCACTGGGGGGTCGGTGGCGCGCCGCTATTTGCGAACCGATTGGGCATCGAAGAGTTGTTCGCAGCTTCTATTGCGCTGCCGAAACTTGCGACCACCGCGCGAGCGATCGGTCCGGTGCATGCCTATCTGCACAACAGTACGCACCGCGCATTGCAATTGCACCTGGGCAGCGGCGATCGATTGAAGTGGCATTACGATCTGCACCTGCTTGCGCAGAATTTTTCCGCAGCCGACTGGAATCAGCTGGCGACGCTGTGCGAGGAACGCGGACTGGCCGGCACCTGCCAGGACGCGATGGAATCCTCCGCCGCCCTGTTCGCGACGCAGCTACCGCAATCCGTTGTCGATCGCCTGACCCGCGCGCGGCGTACCGAGAAGCTCGATGTCCGGCGCATGTACAGCTGGAAGTACATGGAGTACCAGAACTTCCGCGCGCTGCCAACGCTGCGCCAGCGCTTGCGCTGGCTGCGGCAGCGACTGGTGCCGAATCGCGTTTATCTCGACGATATGTACGGTGGGCGCTGGGCTGGCTACGGCCGCTATCTGCACAAGGGGCTGCGCAAATTTCTGGGCGGCACTTCGTAAGAATATCGCGGCCGTATTACTCAGAAGTCAGTAAGTAGCACGACCCGAATGGCTGTTCCCCCCCTCGCGGGAGAGGGTGGCGCGCAGCGCCGGGAGAGGGGAAGGCGCCGCAGGCGCCTGCTGCGCAGGCGTCACCCTCTCCCCAACCCCTCCCCCATCAAGAGGGAGGGGCTCAGTCCCACATCGGCAAACCGCACAGCATCGATCCGCCTGTTCCCTTACTTCCTGACCAGCCTGCATGGATGTGGCGAGTACAAGGTGCCGACTGCGAAGGCAGGATGCCGAAGCGAACGGCGAAGCCGGCCCGAAGGGCGTGCCGCAGGAGCGGCACGTAACGCGGAAGGGGGCGCTCTTGCTCTTGATCGAACATGGCAAAGGCACCCCCATCCCCCGAGGGGACTTCCTTTGGGGCGTCAGCCCTACGTCCCCGCTACGCGGGGGAAGCGACCGCATGGGTTCTCCGCTCTGAATTATTCAACGAGAGGTGATGGGTTCAAACATCTCGGGCCGCATCAGGCCAGGTGCGCTTCGAGAAACCACAGCGCCTTGTCCAGTCCGCGCGAAATACCGGTGAAAAGATCTGCCGTGTCCGCGTCGCCTTCGCGGCTCGCGACATCGATTGCCGCGCGCGTGCTCGCCGCGAGCGCCGCATAACGATCGGCGAGCAGGGCGGTCACCTTGATGCCGTCGAAGTTGTCGTGCGGCAACTCCGGCAGGCGCGAACCCGCGGCGGCGATACGCGTGGTGCCAAGGGCGATGCCGCTCAATGCGGTGACCCGCTCGGCGATATCGTCGACGGGCGCTTCGAGATCCTCGGCCAGCTTGTCGAACAGTTCGTGCAGCGCGATGAAGTGCGCACCCTTGACGTTCCAGTGCGCCTGCTTGACCTGGGTATACAGATCCAGCGTGTCGGCAAGCTGGACGTTGAGCAGGGCGATCATGCTGTCGCGCAGCTTGCCCTTGATATCGATGCGTGTGCTGCTGATCTTGTTCCTCGACATGACGTTCCCCGTTGCAGGATGGCAGAGCCACTATAATTCCGATGCCCGATCGTTAAAAATTCATTGTTGCGATGCGTTCGATAGCGTGTGCCTATCGCAACCGTGCTGCTGCCTGCCTCCCTGACGTGAAACCCAAGCCGCCATTCAAACCGGAAATCGCCGCGCTGCGCGCGCTGCTCGACGAAACGCTGCTGAGCGACCGGCGCAATCTGCGCCGCGATCTCGATCGTCTGAACGCGGCAGCTGACGTCGACGCGGCCGCGCTCGCGCGTTGGCGTGCGCGCCTCGATTCCGCGCGCGTCCGCTACGCAGCGCGCGCTGCCAGCGTTCTGCAAATCCGCGTCGACGAGAGCCTGCCGATCGCGGCGCGCGCGGATGAAATCGTCGCCCTGATCCGCCGCCATCCGGTGCTCGTGCTGGCTGGCGAGACGGGTTCCGGTAAAAGTACACAGTTGCCGAAACTGTGCCTCGCCGCCGGTCGCGGCCGCGCCGGCCTGATTGGGTGCACGCAGCCGCGCCGCGTGGCCGCACGCAGTGTTGCGCGTCGCGTGGCGAGCGAGCTCGGCAGCGAAGTCGGCGGTCTGGTCGGGTTTCAGGTGCGTTTCGCCGAGCAGGTCAGCGAGCGCACCCTGATCAAGTTCATGACCGATGGCATCCTGCTCGCGGAGACGCAATCGGATCCGTGGCTCAACGCCTACGACACGATCATCGTCGACGAAGCGCACGAGCGCAGCCTGAATATCGATTTCCTGCTCGGCTATCTCAAGCGCCTGCTCGCACGTCGGCGCGATCTGAAGCTGATTATCACCTCGGCGACGATCGACACCGCGCGTTTCGCGCAGCATTTCGACAACGCGCCCATCGTGCAAGTGGAAGGCCGCAGCTATCCGGTCGAAGTGCGCTGGCGACCCCGCGAGTACTACTCGGAAAGGGGCCGGGGCGATATTCCTTCCCCTGCGCAGCGGGGGAAGGTGGGCGAAGCTCGGAAGGGGGCGAAGGCTTTGAATGAAGAGCGCCCCCTTCAGCCCTCCGGGCAGCTTCCCCCGCGGGCGGGGGAAGCGAAAAACGGTGTGGGAAGCGACATCGAGCAGATCATCGTCGCACTGGATGAAATCACGCGCGAGGACCCGCGCGGCGACGCGCTGGTGTTCCTGTCCGGCGAACGCGAAATCCGCGACACGCATCTGGCCCTGTCGCGGCGCAACTATCGAGCGACCGAAGTCCTGCCGCTGTACGCGCGACTGTCGGCGGCCGAGCAGGATCGCGTGTTCAAGCCCGGCACGCAGCGACGCATCGTGCTGGCGACCAATGTGGCGGAAACATCGCTGACGGTGCCGCGCATCCGCTATGTGATCGACACCGGCACCGCGCGCGTGAAACGCTACCTGCCGCGCAGCCAGCTCGAACGCCTGCATATCGAGCCGATCGCGCAGGCCGCCGCCGAGCAGCGCAAGGGCCGCTGCGGCCGCGTCGGTCCAGGCGTATGTATACGTTTATACAGCGAGGAAGATTTCGCCGGTCGGCCGCGTTACGGTGAGCCGGAAATCCTGCGTTCGTCGCTGGCCGGAGTGATCCTGCGCATGCTGAGTCTGCGCCTGGGCGATGTTGAGAATTTCCCCTTCGTCGAGATGCCGAACACGCGCGCGATCGGCGACGGCTACCGGCGCCTGGCCGAACTTGGGGCAGTATCCATGCGGTCGTCCGTGACTGCGGAAAATCAAGAAACGGTCATCCATGGCCGCACTTCTCAATATGAGCTGACCGAAATTGGCCGGCAGATGGCCGCGCTGCCGATCGACGTCGCCCTTGCGCGCATGCTGATCGAGGCGCAGCGTCTCGGTGTCACGCGCGAGTTGCTGATCCTGGTCGCGTTCCTGAGCATCCAGGACCCGCGCGAACGTCCGCCCGAAGCGCGAGCTGCCGCGGATGCGGCGCATGCGCAATTCGTCGACCCCAAGTCCGACTTCATCGGCGTGCTGAATCTGTGGCACGCGCACGCGCTCGCGCATGAGGATCTTACCCAATCGAAATTGCGCGACTGGTGCAGCGCGCGATTTCTTTCCTATCTACGCATGCGCGAATGGCGCGAGTTGCATCGGCGGTTGCTGGTGCTCGAGGAGCCGGGGCTCGGGACTCGGGGCTCGGGGCTCGTAAAAGCAAAGACGCAGAGCCCGGCTTCTGATCTTCCGAGTCCCGAGCCCCGAGTCCCGAGTCCCGACAACTACGAAGCCGTCCATCGCAGCCTGCTCGCCGGCTGGCCGACCCAAGTCGCGCTGAAGGACGAAAAGAATCTCTACCGCGGCACGCGCGAACGCAAGTTCCAGATTTTCCCGGGCTCGGCGCTGGCCAAGCGCCCGCCGCGCTGGCTGTTGGCCGGCCAGATTCTGGATCTGCAAAAAGTATACGCAATGCTGTGCGCGAGCATGGAACCCGAATGGATCGAGCAGCAGGCCGGGCATCTGGTCAAGCGCAGTTGGCGCGAACCGCACTGGTCGCGCAAGCGCGGTGCGGTGCTGGCGTTCGAGCAGATCGCGCTGTTCGGCCTCACCTTGGTCGAAAAGCGCATCGTGCAATTCAACCAGCAGGACCCCGCGCTCGCGCATGCGGTGTTCGTGCGCGAGGCGCTCACGCGCGGCGATATCGATTGCCGCGCCGATTGCGTGCGCGCGAACGTGCGCGTACTCGCCGAAGCGCACGAGCTCGAGGCGAAGCAACGGCGCAGCGGCTTGGTCAAGGACGAAGACGAACTCGTGGAATTCTTTGCCGACAAGTTGCCCGCAGAAATCAGCACTGCGGCGGCTTTCGATGCCTGGTATCGAAGGGCGTCGCCGGCCGAGCAAGCCGGCTTGCGCTGGTCGCTGGATTTCGTGCTGGCGAGCACGCCCGGCATTCGCGCCAGCGACTTTCCGACGCATCTCGACTGCGCCGGCCACAAGCTGAAACTCGACTATCGCTTCGTGCCGGGCGACGCCGCTGACGGCGCGACCCTGCATGTGCCGCTTGCCTTCGTCAACGCCGTACCCGCCGCGCGTTGCGAATGGCTGGTGCCGGGCCTGCTGGTGGACAAAGTCGCCGAACTGATCCGTGGGCTGCCAAAATCGCTGCGGCGCAATTTCGTGCCCGCACCGGATTTTGCGCGCGCGTTCGCGCAAGCCGAGGCGCCACACGACGAATCCTTGTTCAATGTACTTGCAAGCTATCTGCGCCGCGTGACCGGCGTGGAAGTTGCCGCGCGCGATTTTGCGGACGTTGCCGTGCCGGCGCACCTGCTGATGCGCTTTCGTGTCTACGACGACGCTCCGGGCCCGGGCAGCGGGATAACCCTCGCTGCGGGCCGCGATATCGAGGCGATTCGTGTGCAATGGGGCAGTGCAGCGAATGCCGCCTTCTCGCGCCGCGCGGATGCCGAGCTGACGCGCGAAGACGTCGCCGAATTCGATTTCGAGGATATTCCCGAACGCGTGCTCGGCGAGGCCGGCCTCGTTGCGTTTCCAGCCCTGGTTGACCTCGGCGACAGCGTCGCGCTGCGCGTGTTCGAGCGCGCGGACGAGGCACGCAGCGCGCACGTGCAAGGCGTGCGGCGGCTATTGCGGCATGCGCTGCACGAGCGCATCAAGCAGGCGCGGCGGCAATTGCCCCTCTCCAATCAAATGACGCTGTTGCGCGGAGCGCAACGATCATTCCCCCTCCCTCGCGCCGGGGGAGGGCAAGGGGTGGGGGTGACGTCGATGAAATTTCTCCCGATCGCCAGCGTCGACGAACTGCGCGAAGACATCGTTGAAGCGGCGCTCGATCAGCTATTCGATACACACAACCTCGATCTGCGCCAGCGCCAGGCGTTTCGCCACGCCGAATCCGACATCGGTGGCCAGTTGTTTGCGACGGCGGTGGAGTGGCTGGGTCTGGTCGAAGACGTACTTGCCGCCTACGCCGAATTCACGCCCTGGCTCGAACCGCCGCTGATCGGCTACGCGGGTGCGAATTACGACGATCTGCGCGAGCAGCTCGCTGCGTTGGTCTATCCGGGGTTTGTGCAGAAGGTACAGAAATCCCGGATAGCGCATTTTCCGCGCTATCTGAAGGCGATGCGTCTGCGCGCCGAACGTCTGCGCCAGGATGCCACGCGTGATCAGGCGCGCATGCTCACGGTGCGCGGCTACTGGCGCGACTATCTGAAGCTCAAGGCCAGCGGCGATGCCGACCCGGCGGCACTCGACGAGTTGCGTTGGCTGATCGAGGAACTGCGTGTCTCGCTGTTCGCGCAGGAACTCAAGACCGTCGAACCGGTGTCGCCGAAGCGGCTCAACAAGTTGATCGAGTCGTTGCGCGCGTCAGGCTAAATAACTGGATCCCGTATCATCGGCCATCCGTGGCTGCACGTGATGAGTTCATCGATTTGGGTCTGGATCCCGTGTCAGCGGCAATCCATGGCCTGCACGGGATGACCTCATCCTGAGGTCACTTCGTCCGCATTACGCGCAGTTTGCATTCGCAGCCATGCACGGACATCAGCCAGCTGCCGAGCGTCATCGGTTCGATCGTCACGGCTGGATGCTCGATGGTACCTGGCTTGAGCTGGCCGGATTCGACCTGTTTCCATTCTTCGCCGTTATCGAGCTTGAACACGGTATTGCCACGCCAACCGGTGAACTTGCCGCTGATCCGGCTCTCGATCGTTTCGCGCTTGTCGCTGTCGGCGTAAAACACCGGCTTGCCCGCCGGCGAGACCAGCTTGGTGACCGTGGTCGTCGTCGGGTGCGCGGCGAGCCAGTCGTTCAGGGCCTTCAATCCCTGCGGACTGAGCTTGTCGAGTTCGGCCGCGTGGAATTCGTCTTTCGACATGCGCTCTTCCAGCGTAACCGGCTCGCCCGCGCCGACCGCGAAGGCGATGCAAGCCAGCGCCAAGCCAACCATCAGACGCGCGAATGCCAAACGCATAACCACCTCGACCATCAACACTTCGATTTTTTCCTGAGCGGATTGTAAGGCCCGATCGCGCCTTACTTCGTCCGCTCCACGCGCACGCTGCAGCCGCATGGCTCGACCCACATGAGCCAGCTGCCGAGCAGGGCCGGCTTGATCTTCACTTTCGGATGATCATAGTGACCGTTGCTGAACTGGCCGGACTCGGTCTGCGTCCATTCCTGGCCGTTCTCGAGTCTGAACACGGTCTTGCCGTACCAGCCGGAGAAGCCGCCGTCGATGCGCGATTCGAATGCCTCGCGTTTGGAATCGACCGGGTAGTACACCAGAGCGCCGCTGGGCGTGAGCACTTGCGTGACCGTCGTCGTAGTGCCGTGCGCACGCAGCCACTCGTTCAGCGCCTTGAGTTCTTCCGGGTTGAGCTTGTCGAGCCCCGCGGCGTGGAATTCGCTCTGCGACATGCGCTCTTCGAGCGAGGAAAATTCGGCCGCAAACGCGGCAACGCCGAGCAGGAGAAGCGCGGCACCCAGCGACAGATGTCCGATTTTCAAACGCATGACCACCTCGACCGATTGGAGTTTGGACCATTGCCGAACTCTGCGTCGCGGATTGTAACGGATCGTGATAACGGATCGCCATCGACCGCGCGCGCTAGAATTGGCAGGAATTCCCCCCGTTATTTGCGCCAACCACGCGTGAAACCAGCATCCTCCAGACCGAATTCGCTCGCCGCCTGGCTCGACCGTGCCGCGTGCGACGCCGGCGCCGATCCGGCGTTCGTGGCGTCGTTTGCGTTGCCTGACGGCGCGAGTGCCATCGCGGCGAACGCTGCTTTTGCGAAGGTCGAGCCCGAATTGCTGGCGACCCTGCAGCTGCTCGAGGATCTCGATCTGGATCGCGCAACGCGGGCTGCGTATATTTTGTACACTTTGCAACAATGCGGCATCGCGCTTGCCGCGCCGCAGGTTGCGAAACTCGACCCCGGCGTGCGCGATCTGCTCGAAGGCCAGCAGGCTGCCGAGCGCGTCGGCGGTCTGTATGCCGCGCACAGCGGCGGCAATGCCGAAGGTTTGCGGCGCCTGCTGCTGGCGATCATCCGCGACCTGCGTGTGGTCTTCATCCTGCTCGCGCGTCAGCTCGCGCGCCTGCGCGCCGCGGAAAAACTCGGCGCCGAACAGCGCCGCGAGCTGGCCCAGATCACCGCCGACATCCATGCGCCGCTGGCCAACCGGCTCGGCATCTGGCGGCTCAAGTGGGAACTCGAGGACCTCGCCTTCCGCTATCTGCAACCGGATACCTACCGGCGCATCGTGCGCCTGCTCGACGAACGACGCAGCGATCGCGAGGGTTTCATCGAGACCACGATGCATGCGCTGCGCAATGCGCTGGCCGAGGCGGGCGTCGGCGCCGATATCGACGGGCGGCCCAAGCACATCTATTCGATCTGGAAGAAGATGCAGCGCAAGAGCGGCGAATTTTCCGCGCTCTACGATATCCGCGCGCTGCGCGTGCTGGTCAACGACGTGGCCGCGTGTTACGCCGCGCTCGGCATCGTCCACAGCTTGTGGCCGCCGGTGCCGAGCGAGTTCGACGACTACATCGCGCGGCCCAAGGGCAATCACTACCAGTCGCTGCACACCGCCGTGGTCGGGCCGCAGGGCAAGACGCTCGAAGTGCAGATCCGCACCCACGAGATGCACGCGTTCGCCGAACGCGGCGTCGCCGCGCACTGGCGCTACAAGGAGGGAGGCGGCGGCGACGAGAGCTTCGAGCGCAAGATCGCCTGGATGCGCCAGCTGCTCGACACGAAAGACGAGCGCAGCGCCGACGGGCAGGCCGACGATGCCGCCCTGCTGGCCGGTTTCAAGACCGATCTGCTCGAGGACCGGGTGTACCTGCTGACGCCGGCCGGGCAGGTGATGGATCTGCCGCGCGGCGCGACCGTGCTCGATTTCGCCTACGCGGTGCACACCGACGTCGGCCACCGCTGCCGCGGCGCCAAGGTGAACGGGCGCATCGTGCCGCTGAGCTTCCAGCCGGCCAGCGGCGATCGCGTGGAAATCCTCACCGGCAAGACCGCCGAGCCGCGCCGCGACTGGATGAGCGCGCAACACGCCTTTCTGACCACGCAACGCGCGCGCGCCAAGGTGCGCGCCTGGTTCAAGCGCATCGATCTCGACGCCAACCTGACCGCGGGCCGCGAGATTCTCGAACGCGAATTCCGCCGCCTGGCGCTGCACAAGGTGGACCTCGAATCGTTGCCGCAGAAGTTCCATCTGCAGACGCTCGACGATTTCCTCGTCGCGCTCGCGCTCGGCGACATTACTGCCGGTCACGTCGCGCGCACCCTGCACGAGGAACAGGCGCCCGCGGCGCCGGCCGTCGCGCAGCCGGTGCGTGCAGCGAAGCGCCACAAGGATGCGGTCGTGATCGAGGGTGTAGGCAACCTGCTCACCAGCATTGCGCGCTGCTGCCAGCCGTTGCCGGGCGATGCGATCGCCGGCTACATCACGCGCGGCAAGGGGGTGTCGATCCATCGCGCCGACTGTGTCAGCTTCGCCCGCCTGCGCGCGCGCGACCCGAGCCGCGCGATCGAGGTCGAATGGGGCGGTGCGGGCGGGCAGGCCTACGACATCGACGTCGTCGTGCGCGGCTACGACCGCAAGGGCCTGCACAAGGACGTGACCAACGTGATCGCGGTGGCCAATATCAACTTGCTTGCGGTCAACGCTCGCGCAGACGCCGTGAGCGGGCTGGTGACGATGAACTTCACCGTCAGGGTCGCCAACTTCGATCAGCTTTCGACCCTGATCGGACGCCTTGCGGCCGTGCCAAACGTGATCGAAGCCCGGCGCCTGGCATGATCGAACTGCCCCGCGTTGGTCCGCAACCGGCACAGCGCAACTCGGGTGTAAAATGGCGCGATGCCACATGGTATGCTAGCGCCCAGCCAGTAGCCGCGGCCAGCAGTACCGATTTGACATCATCCGCGCGGCAGGCTTGGGGCATTGAACCTTGATCGAGATACCCGGCTATATCATTTTGCGCCAGCTCGGCCGTGGCGGCATGGCCACGGTCTATCTGGCCACGCAGGAATCGGTGCAGCGCGATGTCGCGCTGAAAGTGATGTCGCCGACGCTCCTCGTCGACCCGGACTTCGGCGAGCGCTTCCTGCGCGAAGCGCGTATCGCGGCCAAGCTGCACCACCGCCACGTGGTTGGCGTGCATGACGTCGCCCGCAGCGGCGACTACAACTACATGGCGATGGAGCATCTGAGTGGCGGCCCGATACTCGCGCGCGACGGTACGCCGCGTGCGGTACCGTTCGCCCTGCGCGTCACGCGCGAGATGGCGTTGGCATTGAACTATGCGCATGCCAAGGGCTTCGTGCATCGCGACGTCAAGCCGGACAACATCCTGCTGCGCGACGACGGCTCCTCGGCGCTGACCGATTTCGGCATTGCGCGCGCGGCGGACTCGGCCACCAAGATGACGCGCACCGGCGCGGTCATCGGCACACCGCATTACATGAGCCCGGAACAGGCGCGCGGCCGCACGGTCGACGGGCGCGCTGATCTGTACAGCCTGGGTATCGTGCTGTATGAGTTGCTGATCGGGCGTGTGCCGTACAGCGCGGACGATTCGCTTGCCGTCGGCATCATGCACATCACCCAGCCGGTGCCGCTACTGCCGGAGCACCTGTCGGCGCTGCAACCCATTCTCAATCGCCTGCTCGCCAAGGCGCCGGATGAGCGCTACCAGAGCGGCTCGCAGCTGGCCGATGCGATCGAGCAGATCGAAATCTCGATGGCCGGCGGCAACCTGCCGGGCCTTGCCGATCCCGACGAAGCCTATCGGCGCGAAGTACCTGGTGCGGAACGGCGCAGCCCGCAGCGCACCCCGACCGGTGCGCGCAGTCCAACGCCGCCGCCAGCGCAGGCCTCCACTACACCTGCGCCGGGACACCCGACCACACTGACGCCGGCGCCGGTGCTCCGCCATCGCTTCGATCCGACGCTGGGTCGCATGGACGATGTGGTCTCGACCGGCGGCTATTTGCCTGCCGCACGCCGCGTCGGCAAGCCCGCCGCCGCAGAAAAATCCGGCTCGCGCCGCGGCTGGATGCTCGTCGTGCCGGTGTTGCTGATCGCTCTGCTCGGCGGCGGCTACGCCGCGTGGCACTATCAGGATCGCCTGCGCGCACTGATTCCGAAAACCGAATTGAACAGCCTGGTCGGACGTGCGCGCAAGGCGCTCGATGAAGGCCACCTCACCGGCAACGCGGGCGACAGCGCACGCGAACTGTTCCAGAGTGCGCGCGCGATCGATCCGGACAACGATCAGGCGCGGAAAGGCCTGAATCAGGTCGGCGAACGTCTGCTCGACGATGCGCGCACGGCGCTCACGCACAACGATCTGGCGACCGTGCACACCGATCTCGCCGCGGCGGACGAAATTCTCGGCGGTGGCGACAAGGTCGAGGAACTCAAGACCGCGCTGCACGCGGCGGAGACGCACGGTACCCAGGTCGAGGATCTGTTGGGCCGCGCCGCGGCCGCGTTGAGCGCAGGCCGTCTGCTCGGCGTCGACAGTGCCAGTGCGCTCTACCGGCGCGTGCTCGAAGCGGATGCCAGCAACGCGCTGGCGAAGGACGGCATGGAAAAGGTCGCCAAGGCGCAGGCGCAAGCGGTGCGCGAGGCGATCGCGCAGGGCAATGAGGACCAGGCCAACCAGCGTATCGCCGACCTGGCGCAACTGGCGCCGAATCAGCCGGCGATTCCCGAACTGCGCGCCGCGCTCGCGCAGATGCACCACACCGATACGCAAGCGCAGGATCAGCAACTCACGCGCGCCGAAACGGCGTTGCGCGAGAACAAGATCACCGGCGGCAACGGTGCGCTTGCGTTGTTCCAGGCGGTACTCAAACGCGAAGCCAACAATGCACGTGCCAAGGCCGGCCTGCGCAAGATCGGCATGGCGTTCGCGGCGCAGGCGAGCGTGCAACTCGATGCGAACAATCTGCCAGCCGCGGAGACTGCGCTGCGCCAGGCCGAGGCGCTGGCCGGCGATGCGGCCGAAGTGAAAAGCACGCGCGCGCGTCTGCGCGAGTTGCACGAAGGCGCCGCTGTCGCCGACAAACAGCAACAGAAGACGACGGAGTTGACCCTCGCCGAGCGCGCACGCATCGATGACACATTGGGTGAAGCCGATCGTGCGCTGGCAGCCGGCAGCCTGATGGACCCGGGCGGCGCCTACGACAAGTACCGCGCCGTGTTGCGCATCGACAGCAGCAACGCGCTGGCACTCGCCGGTATCGCCCATATCCCGTCGCGCGCACGCGAATTGTTCGATCAGTCGCTGACCGCCGGCAAACCAAACGGCGCACGCGGTTATCTCGAAGCGATTGCGCAAACCGATCCGGGCAACGCGAATTTGCCTGCAATGCGCGAACGCGTGGCCAAGGTCTACCTGGATCAGGCCGAAGGGCACATCGCCCAGGGCCAGCGCGATGAGGCGATGCGTGCGCTCAAATATGCGCGCGAATTGAGCCCGAACAATCCGCGCAACGCAGAGGTCGACGCGAAACTGCAGAGCGCAGCCCCCCCAGCAACGGGTGGGTGAGGCCGAGCGCTTGCGCGATGCGTTAACGCGCATCGCGCGCGAGGTCGAACGCCCGTAGCAGGAGCGAAGGGCCGGGTTGCTTGGCGAGGCCGTGGACGGCCGAGCCTAGCAACGGCCAGCGAGACGAAGTCGAGCTGCGAGCGCTTGCGCGATGCGTTAACGCGCATCGCGCGCGAGGTCGAACGCCCGTAGCAGGTCGAGTGTGCGATGTTTGCGAGTTGCCTTGAATGGCAACTCGCGGCGCACATGAGGAGGAGGCAGGATGCCGACTGGAGGGCGCTCCATGGATGGATGCAACAGGTAGCTTACGCGGATAGTGGGCTAGGGCATTTTTAAGTTAAGTGCTTACCTATGGCGCGACCTGCTTTTCTCCTCCCCCCTTGCGGGGGAGGCCGGCACGCGTAGCGTGCCGGGAGAGGGGATGGCGCCGGAGGCGCCCGCTTTCCGCGGGCGCTACCCCTCTCCCCAACCCCTCTCCCGCAAGGGGAGATGGGCTCAA
>NZ_DATBQK010000011.1:0-9860 GCF_036560865.1 Rudaea sp. | reverse complement strand
GTACGAGGTGCGTGTGGAGCAACGCGGACCACAGTTGTTCGTGTCGCGCACCGCGCCGGAATTCATGATGGAGCTGTTCAAGCTCGAGGTGCCCGAAGTCGGTCAGGGTCTGGTCGAGATCAAGGCGGCCGCGCGCGATGCCGGCGATCGCGCCAAGATCGCCGTGCTCGCGCACGATCACCGCACCGATCCGATCGGCGCCTGCATCGGCATGCGCGGTTCGCGCGTGCAGGCGGTGTCGAACGAATTGAACGGCGAGCGCATCGATATCGTGCTGTGGAACGACAACCCCGCGCAGTTCGTAATCAACGCGATGGCGCCGGCCGAGGTGCAGTCGATCATCGTCGACGAAGACAAGCATTCGATGGATATCGCGGTCGCCGAAGACAAGCTCTCGCAGGCGATCGGCCGCGGCGGCCAGAACGTGCGTCTGGCGAGCAAGCTGTCGGGCTGGCAGTTGAACGTGATGACCCAGGATCAGGTCGCCGCGAAGTCCGAAAGCGAACAGCTCGCGGCGCGCGAACTGTTCCAGGAGAAGCTCGAAGTCGACGCCGAGATCGCCGCGATCCTCGTGCAGGAAGGCTTCACCACGGTCGAGGAAATCGCCTACGTGCCGACCGCCGAACTGGTTTCCATCGAAGGCTTCGACGAGGACATCGTCGAGGAGCTGCGCGCACGCGCACGCGATGCGTTGCTCACCGACGCGCTCGCGGCCGAGGAAGACATCGAGGAGCACAAGCCGGCTGCCGACCTGCTCGCCGTACCGGGCATGGACGAACCAACGGCGTATACGCTGTCCCAGCACAAGATCATCACGCGCGAAAATCTCGCCGATCTGGCCACTGATGAGCTGATCGAATTGGCAATCAATGGCGTTGACGAGCAACGCGCGGCCGATCTGATCATGGCGGCGCGGCAGGCCGAAGCGGCGTAGTTCGTTGCGACCATGAAAATGCGGATTTGCGTATGAACACTTGAACCCATAAGGCTGTCATTCCGGTGAAGACTGGAATCCAGTTCTTGCTTTCGCAGCAAAATCAAAATGGATTTCCGCTTTTGCGGGAATGACGGCAAAGAAGAAAGCGTTGCGTGGAACATCTGCGTGACGCGCCAGGAGAAACGACACAATGTCGGACGTAACGATCAAACAACTCGCCGGTGTGCTCGGCATGAGCGTGGACAAGCTGATCACCCAGCTTGACGGCGCCGGCATGAAGTTTTCGAACCCCGACCAGGTGGTTTCGAGCACCGAGAAAGTGAAGCTGCTCGGCTTCCTGCGCCGCACCCACGGCAAGGGCGGGAACGTCGCTGTCGAAGACAACGCGCCGCGCCAGGTCACGCTCAAGCGCCGCACGGTCAGCGAACTCACGGTCAATCAGGGCGCGACGCGCGGCAAGACCGTGAATGTCGAAGTGCGCCAGAAGCGCACCTACATCAAGCGCAGCGAAATTCCCGCCGAACAGCAGCCGGATGCGGAGCGCGAAGACGCGTTGAAGAAACTGCAGGAATCGCAGCTGAAGCGCGAGACCGAGGAAGTCACGCGCCAGGATCAGGAACGTCGCCGCCACGAAGAGGAAGCCAAGCTGCGTGCGGCCGAAGAAGCGCGTCAGCGCGCCGAAGTTGAAGCACGCGATGTGCAGGCCAAAGCTGCCGCCGAAAAGGAAACCGCGAAAGCGACGCCCGCCGGCGACAAACCCGCAGCGAAAACCGAGAAGGCCAAGCCGGCGGAAACCGCGCGCCCGCGTCCGGCCGACGGCCCGCGTCCGCCACGCACCGGCGCGGCTGACGACAGCAACGGCGCGCACAAGGCCAAGCCCAAGCACGGCTCGCATCGCATGCCCGACGACGGCAGCGATGTCGACGGCGCACCGCGCTATTTCGGCGCGGAGCTGCATTTGTCCGACGAAGGCCATGCGCGTCGCGGGGCGATCAAACGCAAACCGCGGCGTCAGGTCGAGCAGGCGCGTGCGCCGTCCGGCGGTCCGCACGGATTTTCCAAGCCGACCGCGCCGGTGACGCGCGACGTGCCGATCGGCGAATCGATTCTCGTCTCGGATCTGGCGCAGAAGATGGCGGTGAAAGGCGCCGATGTGGTCAAGGCGCTGTTCAAGATGGGCGTGATGGTGACGATCAATCAACCCATCGAGCACGACACCGCCGTGCTCGTGGTCGAGGAACTCGGCCACAAGGCGGTCAAGTTCGAGGAAAGCAACGCCGAAACCACGCTGTCGAAAGTCGAGGTCGTCGGTGAAAAGATCACGCGCGCGCCCGTGGTCACGATCATGGGACATGTCGATCACGGCAAGACGTCGCTGCTCGACTATATCCGTCGCACCAAGGTCGCCTCGGGCGAAGCCGGTGGCATCACCCAGCATATCGGCGCGTATCACGTGAAGACCGCCAAGGGCGTGATCTCGTTTCTCGATACGCCGGGCCATGCCGCATTCAGTTCGATGCGTGCGCGCGGCGCCAAGCTCACCGATATTGTGGTGCTGGTCGTCGCTGCCGACGACGGCGTGATGCCGCAGACGGTCGAAGCGATCAACCACGCGCGCGCGGCCAAGGTGCCGCTGATCGTCGCGATGAACAAGATGGACAAGCCCGAGGCGAATCCCGATCAGGTCAAGCAGGGACTCGTGCAGCACGAAGTGGTGCCCGAGGAGTGGGGCGGCGATGTGCGCATCGTGCCGGTGTCGGCGAAAACCGGCGACGGCGTCGACGATCTGCTCGACGCGATCCTGCTGCAGGCCGAAGTCATGGAACTGACAGCCGTCGTCGACGGGCTCGCCACCGGCGTGGTCGTCGAATCGAGTCTCGACAAGGGCCGTGGTCCGGTCGCGACCGTGCTGGTGCAACAGGGCACATTGAAGAAGGGCGATTTCATCGTCTGCGGCATCGAATACGGCCGTGTGCGCGCGTTGTTCAACGAGGCGGGCGAACAGGTCGAATCGGCCGGTCCGTCGATTCCCGTGCAGTTGCTCGGCCTTTCCGGCGTGCCCGATGCAGGCGACGATTTTATCGTTGTGCAGGATGAGCGTCTGGCCAAGGAAGTCGCGCTCGAACGTCAGCACAAGCGCCGCGATGCGCGCCTGATCAAGCAGGCCGGCAATCGCATGGAAGACGTGATGGCGCAGATGGGCAAGGGCGAAGGCCAGCAGACCCTGAACATCGTGGTCAAGGCCGATGTGCAGGGCTCGGCCGAAGCGTTGCGCGAGGCGCTGACCAAGATCGGCAACGATCTGATCAAGATCAACGTAATCGGCTCGGGCGTCGGCGGCATCACCGAATCCGATGCCACGCTGGCCGCGGCATCGAAAGCCGTGATCATCGGCTTCAACGTGCGTGCGGATGCATCGGCACGCAAGATCGTCGAAGCGGGCGGCCTGGACTTGCGTTACTTCTCGATCATCTACGACGTGATCGATCAGGTGAAACAGGTCGCCTCCGGTTTGCTCGGCAACGAGATCCGCGAAGAGATCATCGGCGTCGCCCAGGTGCGCGATGTATTCCGCTCGTCCAAGTTCGGCGCGATTGCGGGCTGCATGATCATCGAGGGTACGGTCAAGCGCAACAAGCCGATCCGCGTGCTGCGCGACAACACGGTGATCTTCCAGGGCGAGCTCGAATCGCTGCGTCGCTTCAAGGAAAACGTCGACGAAGTGCGCAACGGCATGGAGTGCGGCATTGGCGTCAAGCAATACAACGACGTCAAGCCGGGCGATCAAATCGAGTGCTTCGAACGTATCGAGTTTGCGCGGACGTTGTAGAGCCGGGACTCCGAGAGCGTAGCATTTGAGCTTTAAGTTCTTCGCTCGTCATTCCCGCGAAAGCGGGGTTTTCAACAGCCGAATGGCTGGTTATCCAGTTTTTCGGCGCTTTGCGGTGGAGCTGGATCCCAGCTTTCGCTGGGATGACGAGCAAAAAGAGCTAAGCCTCTATCGAAATCGGGTCCGACCAAAATGCTCGCCACACGTTTAGCAAAATCCGTACTGATCGTTTGCCTACTCAGCACAAGCGTCTGCGCCAAGGACACTAAACCCGAGGTGGATGCCGACGGCACCGTCACTTCGCCCGCTGCCCGTTTTCCGTTTTCCGTTTACGCCTCGCCACAGGCGCTGCAACGATTCCGCCAGATATTCGACGAGGCCAGGGCGGCGCCGCCGCTGGGCGGTCCGATCGAGGCGAGCCGCAAGTTCTACGGCGACATCAACGACGCGCGCGCCGAGCGCATGCAGAAGCTCTATCCGGTCGAGATCAAGGCGTCGAAGATCGGTGGCGTCGGGGTCGATGTCATCACGCCCGCAGGCAATGCAGTCGACAAGAAACGGGTATTGATCAACCTGCACGGCGGCGCGTTTCTCTGGGGCGCAGGCAGCGGTGGTTTGGTCGAGGCGATTCCGGTCGCGAGCCTGAGCAGGATCAAGGTGATCAGCGTCGATTACCGGCAGGGGCCGGAGTATACATTTCCCGCCGCGAGCGAGGATGTGGAAAATGTATACCGTGCCCTGCTCAGGCATCACCGGGCGCAGGATATCGGCATCTACGGTTGCTCGGCTGGCGGCGTGCTGACGGCCGAGGCGATCGCGTGGATCGCCAGCCAGAGCCTGCCGACTCCCGGCGCGATCGGCATTTTCTGCGCCGGTGTGGTCGACATGGGTGGGGACTCCGCTTACATCAGCCCGTTGCTGATGGGCGATCCCGTGCCGGTCGATCCGCTGCAGCTGGGCATGTTGCCGTACTTCAAGGGCGCGGATATGAAAGATCCGCTGGTCATGCCGGGCTCATCACCGGCGGCGCTGGCCAAGTTCCCGCCGACGCTGCTGATTTCGGGTACGCGTGATTTTGCCCTGAGCGCGCTGCTGCGCAGCAACGAGTTGCTCAGCGAGGCCGGTGTTGCCACCGAATTGCATGTCTGGGAAGGTATGTGGCACTCATTCTTCTCCGATCCCGAACTGCCCGAATCGAAAGCTGCGTACGCGGTGATGGCGCGCTTCTTCGAACGCGAGCTTGGCCGCCCAGCGCACGGCCCAAACAGGAAGCCCCGACCATGACTTCGCATTCCTTCACCCGATCCGATCGCCTGTCCGCCGAATTGCGCCGTCTGCTCGGCAGCATGGTGCACGAAGCGGTGCGCGACAACGCGTTGCCGTCGATGAGCGTATCCGACGTTGTGGTGACGAAGGATTTCGACTCCGCCACCGCCTACGTCACGGCGTTGATGCCCGACAAGGCGGTCGAGGGCGTTAAGGCGCTCAACGAGATGGCGAAGGGATTCCGCCGCGAACTTTCGCGCGTGATGACGATACGCCGCGTGCCGGAAATCCGTTTTCGCTATGACGATTCGGTCGATCGCGGCGAGCGCATCGAAGCCCTGCTGCGCGGGAAAGTCTGACTTCACCTCTCCCATCGGGAGAGGTCGGCACGCGTAGCGTGACGGGTGAGGTCGAAGCCGCGACAGCGGCTGAGGGCGAGACAGGATGTCGAGTGGAGGGGCGCTCCAAGGATGGATTATAAAATACCCGAACCCTCATCCGGCGCTTTGCGCCACCTTCTCCCGACGGGAGAAGGGAAGAGAGCGACTTCTCCATGAAAGTGAAACCTGCTTATCGCGACGTCCACGGCATCCTGCTCCTCGACAAGCCACAGGGGCTGAGTTCCAACCAGGCGCTGCAAAGAGCCAAGCGCCTGTTCAACGCGCGCAAGGCCGGCCACACCGGCAGCCTCGATCCGCTCGCAACCGGACTGCTGCCGATCTGTTTCGGCGAGGCGACCAAGATTGCAGGCTATCTGCTCGGCGCGCGCAAGGCTTATGCGGCCGAATGCCGGCTTGGCGCGACCACAACCACCGACGATGCGCAAGGCGAGTTCGTGCAAACGCGTCCGCTGCCGGCGTTGGATGACGCCGTCATCGAAGCGGCAATGGCGCCCTTGCGTGGACGCATCACCCAGACGCCGCCGATTTATTCGGCGCTCAAGCAAGCCGGCGTGCCTTTGTACAAACGCGCGCGTCGCGGCGAGGACGTGCAGGCACCGCCGCGCGAAGTGGATGTTTTTCGCTTCGATTTGATCGAACGCGAAGGTGCGGATTTGCGCCTGCATGTCGAATGCGGGTCGGGCACCTATGTGCGCAGCCTCGCGCGCGATCTGGGCGAGGCGCTCGGTTGCGGCGCGCATTTGACTGCGTTGCGGCGGCTCTGGGTCGAACCGTTCCGCGAACCCATAATGTGGACGCTGGAACAACTTGGTGAAATCGCCGCCGGCGGATTCGAAAAACTCGATGCCTTGCTGCTGCCTACAGAGCAGGGTCTGGCCGCTTTGCCGACCCTTGCGCTGTCATCCGAACAAGCCGTGCAATTGCAGCAGGGCAAACGCTACACACAGGCGGTTCTGGTCGATTGCAGTCTGGCTTGTGCGCTGGATACGCAGGGTCGTCTGGTCGCGCTGGTCGAAATCGATGCAGCGGGCGAGGTCCGTGTTCGCCGCGGGTTCACCCCCGTGATTGATTGATGCGGCTGGTGCGAACAGGTTATGTGAGCCTTGCTTCGATTTTCCGCACAACGTGTCTCATTGCTAGTGTAGAAACAACAAGATATGTGAATTACCTCAATCCGTTTCTCGCACGGTTTTCGCGGCCGTGTGGCGCCCGCCGGGAGTTCGGCGATACGGTATCCAGCGATGATGCGATTGACCCTTTCCGGCTCAAACCGGTTATAATAAGCGGCTTTATTTCACCAGCTCATCCACTTCCAAACTTCCACCCTAACGCGGATTGTGCCGGCTCACGCTGAGCCAACGGGCCGAACCGCGCCGGACGCAACATAAGGCTCACATCATGTCTCTCTCTGTCGAACAAACCAGCAAAGTCATTGCGGATTACCGCCGCGCAGCCAACGACACCGGCTCTCCCGAAGTACAAGTCGCCCTGCTCTCGGCGCGCATCGAACACCTCTCCAAGCATTTCGCCGATCACGACAAGGATCATCACTCGCGTCGCGGTCTGCTCAAGATGGTCAATCAGCGCCGTCGTCTTCTGCAATACCTGAAGACCAGCGATGGCGAACGCTACAAGACTCTGATCGAACGCCTAGGCCTGCGTCGGTAATTTGTGCGTTCATCCCTGAACGCGAAGATCACGAAGCGACCGTCCTTGGTCGCACTTTTCAATTTTGCGTTTCATCTTTGAACGCACTCCCAACCAGGACACTAACGTGGCAAAAGTAACCAAGTCGTTCCAGTACGGTAGTCAAACGGTCACGCTGGAGACGGGCGAAATTGCCCGCCAGGCGTCCGGCGCGGTGATGGTGTCGATGGGTGGCACCGTGGTGCTGGTCACCGCGGTCGCTGCATCGAAGGGACGCGAAGGGCAGGATTTCTTCCCGCTCACCGTGGACTATGTCGAGAAGTTCTATTCCGCCGGCCGCATTCCAGGCGGCTTCTTCAAACGCGAAGGTCGCCCGACCGAAAAGGAAACGCTGACCTCGCGCCTGATCGATCGACCCGTGCGTCCGCTGTTTCCGGAAGAGTACAAGAACGAAGTGCAGGTCATCGCGCAGGTCGTTTCGCTCAATCCCGAAGTCGACGGCGACATCCCTGCGCTGCTCGGCGCGTCTGCCGCGCTGAGTCTGGCCGGCATCCCGTTCAAGGGCCCGATCGGCGCTGCGCGCGTCGGTTACGCCAACGGCAAATACCTGCTTAACCCGACCAAGACCGAACTGAAAACCTCGGATCTGGATCTGGTCGTTGCCGGCACCAGCAATGCGGTGCTGATGGTCGAGTCCGAAGCCAAGCTGCTCAGCGAAGACGTGATGCTCGGCGCAGTCGTGTTCGGTCACCAGCAGATGCAGACTGCGATCCATGCGATCGCCGAACTCGCTACCGAAGCGGCCAAGCCGTCCTCAACCTGGACTGCCCCGGCGCGCGACGAGTCGCTGGCCGCCGCGGTCAAGGGCGCCATCGGCAACCAGCTCGAAGAGGCCTTCCAGGTGCGCGACAAGCTGCAACGTCGCGATGCGATCTCCGCGATCAAGGCGGACGTTTTGGCTTCGCTCAAGGGTGAAGCCGAACAGAAGAATTGGGCCGCCGCTGATTTGGCCAAGGAATTCGCCGAACTCGAATACCGCACGCTGCGCGACAGCGTGCTCAAGAGCAAGGTGCGCATCGACGGACGCAAGCTCGACGATATCCGTCCGATCGCAGTGCGCGTCGGCGTGTTGCCGCGTACGCACGGTTCGGCGCTGTTCACGCGCGGCGAAACCCAGGCGCTGGTCGTGGTCACGCTCGGCACCGCACGCGATTCGCAGATCATCGATGCACCGGAAGGCGAGTCGAAGGATCCGTTCCTGTTCCATTACAACTTCCCGCCGTTCTCGGTGGGCGAGGCCGGCCGCTTCGGCGCGCCGAAGCGTCGCGAGATCGGTCACGGCCGCCTCGCCAAGCGCGGCGTGCAGGCAGTCAAGCCAGCGATGGAAGCCTTTCCGTATGTGGTGCGTGTCGTCTCGGAAATCACCGAGTCGAACGGTTCCTCGTCGATGGCTTCGGTCTGCGGTTCCTCGCTCGCGATGATGGACGCGGGCGTGCCGCTCAAGGCGCCGGTCGCTGGTATCGCGATGGGTCTGGTCAAGGAAGGCGGCGACTTTGTCGTACTCAGCGATATCCTCGGCGACGAAGATCATCTGGGCGACATGGATTTCAAGGTCGCCGGCTCCGCCGACGGCATCAGCGCGTTGCAGATGGACATCAAGATCGACGGCATCACCGAGGAAATCATGAAGGTCGCGCTGGCCCAGGCCAAGCAGGGTCGTCTGCATATTCTCGGCGAGATGAACAAGGTGCTCGCCACCTCGCGCACCGAGATGAGCGAATTCGCACCGCGCCTGATGACGATGAAGATTCACCCGGACAAGATCCGCGAAGTCATCGGCAAGGGCGGCACCACGATCCGCGCGATCACCGAAGAAACCGGTGCGACGATCGACATCAGCGACGACGGCACCATCGTCATCGCCTCGGTCAATCGCGAAGCGGCGGAAGCGGCCAAGGCGCGCATCGAGCAGATCGTCTCCGACGTCGAGCCGGGCCGCATTTATGAGGGCAAAGTGGCCAAGCTTATGGACTTCGGTGCATTCGTCACCATCCTGCCGGGCAAGGATGGTCTCGTCCACGTCTCGCAGATTTCCAACGAGCGCGTCGAGAAAGTCTCCGACAAGCTCAAGGAAGGCGACATCGTCAAGGTCAAGGTGCTCGAAGTCGACAAGCAGGGCCGTATCCGCCTGTCGATGAAGGCGGTAACCGAAGACGCGCCTGCCGCATGATGGCGACGTAGATCGGGAAACAAGAAAAAACGGGCCGTTGGCCCGTTTTTTTTGCGCGACGTAGAGACCGCGATATTGATGGATTTGATGAAAGCCCGTTAGATATCGGGCCGGTTCATTCGGTCCAACTTGAGGCCTGTCAGCGTGAGTTACTCGCCGTGTTGTCGCCGTCGTCATCCGCGTTGCGCTTGCCGTATGATGCATTTACCGTATGGCGCTGCGTAAGATTGTGACGTACAGGCGAGAAGCCGCATGCAGTTCGCGCTTCTGAGGGGAGGAAACAATGGCTGAACTACGTGGATCGGGCACTAACCGGCGCATCTTCCTGCGGCAGGTCGCGACGCTGGCAGGTGCCGTCCCGGTCGGGGCGCGCACGCTAGGCGCGGCCGGAGCGGTAGCGCTCGCCGCTGCGGCGCCCGCGAACGCTGCTCCTGCAGCAGACGCGCCGTCGGTCGCGGCGCCGTTCACCGGCTACGAATTCTTCGGTCCCGGCGAGGCAACGTTCGTCGAGGCGCTGGTCAACGTGATGTGTCCCGCCGACCAGTACAC
>NZ_DATBQK010000010.1:0-11312 GCF_036560865.1 Rudaea sp. | reverse complement strand
GCCGAAGCGAACGGCGCAGCCGGCCCGAAGGGCACGCCGCAGGAGCGGCGTGTAACGCGGATGAGGGTGGCGCAGTTAAAGCGCACGCCGCTCCATGTTGCGCCACCCTCACCCGGCGCGCTAGGCGCGCCGACTTCTCAGCTGTGCACTCCCTATGGTCGCCGCCAGCGGGAGAGGTGACAATCAGCTACCGCCCTGATCGCCGCCTTGCTTTTTCTTCTTGTCGTCGTCGCGTTTTTCGTCCGGGTACTGACGCTTGTATTTCGTCGCTTCGTGAATCAGTTCGACCGGATTCTCGGCGAAGTAGTCGCCGTCCACGCGGGTGAGGTTTTCACCCTCGAAATACAGGGTCAGATCCTTCGTTTCCATGCGCCCATTGCCACGGCGCTCGGTGGAGATATAGTCCCAGCGCGCCACTTGAAACGGATTGACGACCGAAGGCGAGCCCATGGTCAGGATCACCTGACGTTTGGTCATGCCGGGTTTGAGCGACTCGACTTGGCTCTTGCTGAAAAGATTGCCCTGCTGGATATCGAGCTTGTAGATCGGACTGCAGCCGCTCAGCGCGAAGGCGCCGAGCGCGAGGACAAGCGGAAGAACCCGGTAAAAAACTGGTGTCATGCGAATGCTCGTGGAGCGTAAAGCGCACGATGATACACTAGCGGTCGACACTCGCGGACGCCGACAACCATGTCTGCATTCAGGCGGCACTCAGCAGGCAAGCCCATGGAAACTCAAGATTTGCGCAAGGCCGGGCTCAAGGTCACGCATCCGCGCATGCGTATCCTCGAAATCCTGGAAGCTTCCGACGGCAAACACATGACTGCCGAGGATATATATCGCCAGCTTCTGCAGCATGACGACGAAATCGGCCTGGCCACCGTCTACCGTGTTCTGACCCAATTCGAAGCGGCGGGACTGGTCGCCAAGCACAATTTCGAAGGCGGTCAGGCGGTCTACGAAATCGAGCGTGGCAAGCATCACGATCACATGGTCGACGTCGACACCGGCAAGGTCATCGAGTTCGTCAGCGAAGACATCGAACGCCTGCAGCGCGAGATCGCAGACAAGCACGGATACGCGATCCAGGACCACAGTTTGGTGCTGTACGTGCGCGCCAAGAAAAAGAAGTGAGATGGGAAGAGGGAGACGAGAGACGAAAAAGCGTCAGTCCCGTCTCCCGTCTCCCGTCTCCCGTCTCCCGTTTTCCAGCATCTGCTTCGCATGCGCGAGCGTCTCGCGCGTGATTTCTACGCCGCCGAGCATGCGCGCGATTTCGCCGCGGCGGGTTTTCGCATCCAGTAGTTCAATCTGCGTTTGCGTGCTTTTCCCGTCGCTCGATTTCGCCACTTGCAGATGTTGATGACCTTGCGCGGCAACCTGCGCGAGGTGCGTCACGCATAACACCTGACGCCGGCTGCCGAGTCGGCGCAGCTTCTGCCCGACGACTTCGGCGACCGCGCCGCCGATGCCCGCATCGACTTCGTCGAACACCATCGTGCCGATCTCATCGAGACCCAATGCCGCGACTTCGATCGCCAGACTGATACGCGACAGCTCGCCGCCCGAGGCGACCTTGCGCAGCGCGCGCGTCGGCTGGCCGGGATTGGCGCTGACCAGAAATTCGACACGTTCCAGTCCCTGCGCATCCGGCGTGGATTTTTCGGCTTTTTCGAGTTGCGCCTCGAAGCGCCCACCGGCCATGCCGAGTTCGTCGAGCAGGGCGCTGACGTCGGTGCCGAGTTTTTGTGCGGTCGCAGTGCGCGCGCCACTGAGGATTTGCGCGGCGCCAGCGTAGTCGCGCTCGATCTTGCCGCGCTCGCGTTCGAGCAGGACCAACTGCTCACCGGCGCCGCGCATTGTTTCAAGCTCCGTGCGCAGCGAATCGGCGTGCGCCTTCAGCTCAGCCGTTGGTACACGATGTTTGCGGCTCAGTTCGTGGAGTTTCGCGATCTGCGCTTCGGCTTCGGCGAGGCGCTCGGGATCCAGATCGAGCGAGTCGCGATAGCGCGCGATCAGATCGGAAGTCTCGCCGAGCTGGATGCTGGCCGCGTCGAGCAACTCGCGCGCGGGTGCGAGACGCGCATCGGTCTGCTGCAATCGCGCCAGTTCGTTCTGCGCGCGACCGGCGAGACGCAGCAAGGCGAATTCGCCCTCGCCATCGAGCAGTTCGGCGATCGCGGCGCTGCCCTGGATCAATTGTCCGGCATTGGCGAGACGCTGGTGGGTTTCGTTCAAGGTCGCCAGTTCGGCGGGCGCGAGCGCGTGGCGGTCGAGCTCGTCCAGATGGTGTTCGAGCAGATCGATGCGCGCGGAATGGTCCTCGCCGGCACTGAGCGCGCGCATCTTCGCGGCAATCTCGCGCCAGCGTTCGGCGAGCACGGCGACGCTCGCCAGCGCTTCGGCATGGCCGCCGTAGGCATCGAGCAGGGCAAGCTGACTGGCTCGCTCCAGCAAGGCCTGATGCTCGTGCTGACCATGGATTTCGATAAGCGTTCCGGCCAGCGCCTGCATCTGCGTCAGCGTCGCCGGGCGGCCGTTGATCCAGGCGCGCGAGCTGCCTTCGGCGCGGATCACGCGACGCAATTGGCAGGCGTCGCCCTCGTCGAACTCCTCGTTCGCGAGCCATGCGCGCGCGGCCGGTGCGTCGGCCAGTGCAAATTCGGCGATCAATTCGGCGCGCTCGCTGCCGTGCCGCACCACGCTGGCATCGGCGCGATTGCCGGCCAGCAGCAACAGCGCATCGACCAGCAGCGACTTGCCGGCTCCGGTTTCGCCGGTGACCACGGTCAGGCCCGCTGCGAAGCCGATTTCGGCCTCGCCGACGATGGCGAAATCCTTGACGAAAAGGGTTTGCAGCATGCGGGTCGTATGCAAAGGGGAAGTGCGCGCGCACGCTAACATGCGTGCGTTGCGCAAGCCAAGACCGCCCTGTTTATCGACGGTCCCTTGAAGCATGCCGACAGAAAGCCATATTGACCGTATGATCCGTCGTTGTTAGCGTCGCCAGACCCGCATTCGCACAAATCCCATGTCCTTATCGATTGGCCCACAACTCGATCCGCGCGCGCGCCAGCTGCTGCGTGCGCTGATCGCGCAATACATCGCCGACGGCCAGCCGGTGGGATCGCGCACGCTGGCGAAGAATTCCGGGCTGGATCTGAGTCCGGCCACGATCCGCAATGTGATGGCCGACCTCGAGGAAATTGGCCTGCTCGCCGCGCCGCATACCTCGGCCGGTCGCATCCCGACCGCGCAAGGCTATCGCGTCTTCGTCGACAGCCTGCTGGAACTCAAGCCGCTCGATGCGCCGCAGATGGACGCCTTGCGCCGCGAGTTGCCGACCCAGGATCTGCTGAGTGGCGTGTCGTCGCTGTTGTCCGAAGTAACCCATTTCGTCGGCGTGGTCACCGTGCCCAAGCGCGAAGATTTTCCGTTCCGGCATATCGACTTCGTTGCACTCGGTGGCAATCGTGTGCTGGTGATCCTGGTGTTCACCGACAACGCCGTGCAGAACCGGGTGATCACGACCCAGCACGTGTACGCGCCGAGCGAGCTGGAGCAGGTCGCGAATTTCCTCAACGCGAACTACGCGGGCCTGCGCATGAGCGAAATCCGTGAGCACCTGAAACGCGAGATGCGCGAAACCAGTCAGCGCCTGCATCAGCTCATGGTCGCGGCGGCCGATGTCACCCAACAGGCCTTCTCCGATCAGCGCTCATCCGATCAGCGCTTTCCCGATCCCAGCGGCGCCGACATGCTGGTCACCGGCCAGATCAATCTGATGGGTTCGCAAGGGCTGTCCGATATGGACCGGCTGCGCGAATTGTTCGAAGCTTTCCAGCGCAAGCGCGATCTGCTGATCCTGCTGGAAAACTGCTCGCGCGCCGAAGGCGTGCGGCTGTTCATTGGCGAGGAATCCGGGTTCAATGCGCTCGACGGCTGCAGCCTGGTCACCGCGCCGTACGGCGTCGAGGGCCGCGTGCTCGGCGTGCTCGGCGTGATCGGGCCGACGCGCATGGCCTACCAGCGCGTGATACCGGTGGTGCAGGCGACCGCGCAGATTCTGTCCGGTGCCTTGAATCAGTCGCATCAGACCCAATAAACGGGCGGGGCTGTTGATTCGTGTTGTGGTTACGCAGACCACCTCTCCCGCTGGCGGGAGAGGTCGGCGCGCGTAGCGCGACGGGTGAGGGTGGCACTGGGTAGTTACGCGACCCGTGTCGCCACCCTCATCCGCCTTCGGCACCTTCTCAGCTGTGCACTCCCTGTGGTCGCCGCCAGCGGGAGAAGGAAATAAAGGAACTACGACGCGAGTCGGTTCAATTTTGATTGCGGTGGGCAGTGTGAACTGCGCTGTCGCGTATTGCTTGTGGAGTTATCGTGACGATGGAAAACACCAATCCGACCAATCCTGCCGGCTCGTCCGGCGCGGACCCGGCCAATGCGGCGAACGAGGAAGCCTTGAACGCCGACTCGGTTCAGACCGAGACCGACCAGCTCGGCGACAAGCTGGCCGAGTACGAAAACAAGCTCGGCGAGATGCGCGAGGTGCTGCTGCGCGAGCGCGCGGAAATCGAGAATCAGCGCAAGCGCCTGCAACGCGATCTGGAGCAAGCGCGCAAGTTCGCCAACGAACGCCTGCTTGGCGATCTGCTGCCGGTCTGCGACAGCCTTGAACGCGGCCTTGCAGTGGAAAATGCCGATACCGGTGCGTTGCGCGAGGGCATGGATCTGACCCTGAAGGCGTTGCTCAAGGTCGCCGAAAACAACGGTCTGAAGCCGATCGATCCACTCGGGCAGCCGTTCGACCCGGAACGCCATCAGGCGATGAGCATGATCGATGCGCCGGGCAAGGCGCCGAACACAGTGGTTGCGGTGATGCAGAAAGGCTACGTCCTGAACGATCGCTTGTTGCGTCCGGCACTGGTAGCGATCGCCAAGCCGCCTGCCACTTGAATTGAAAGCGCATATCCCTATTTTATTTGTTATCTGCGGCGCACAGCCGTAATCAATTTTCGGAGAGTTTTGACATGGGTAAAATCATCGGTATCGACCTTGGTACGACCAATTCCTGCGTCGCCGTGATGGAAGGCAACACGGCGCGCGTGATCGAGAATTCCGAAGGCGATCGCACGACGCCGTCGGTCGTCGCGTTCAAGGACACCGAAGTGCTGGTCGGTGCCACGGCCAAGCGCCAGGCGGTGACCAATCCGAAGAACACCTTCTATGCGGTGAAGCGGCTGATCGGCCGCAAGTTCACCGATGCCGAAGTGCAGAAAGACATCAACATGGTGCCGTACAAGATCGTCGCGCACGACAATGGCGATGCGTGGACTGAGACCGCCGACGGCAAGAAGATGCCGCCGCAGGAAATCTCGGCGAAGATCCTCATGAAGATGAAGAAGACCGCCGAAGACTATCTCGGAGAACCCGTGACCGAGGCCGTGATCACGGTGCCCGCGTACTTCAACGACTCGCAGCGTCAGGCGACCAAGGATGCCGGCCGCATCGCGGGCCTCGACGTGAAGCGCATCATCAATGAGCCGACCGCGGCCGCGCTCGCCTATGGCATCGACAAGAAGGGCGGCGACCGCAAGATCGCGGTGTATGACCTGGGTGGCGGTACCTTCGATATCTCGATCATCGAGATCGCCGAAGTCGACGGCGAAAAGCAGTTCGAAGTATTGGCGACCAACGGCGACACCTTCCTTGGCGGCGAAGATTTCGACAAGCGCCTGATCGATTACTTGGTCGAGGAATTCAAGAAGGACACCGGCGTCGATCTGAAGAACGACTCGCTCGCGCTGCAGCGTCTCAAGGACGGTGCCGAGCGCGCGAAGATCGAGCTGTCGACGGCGCATCAGACCGAAGTGAATCTGCCGTACATCACGGCGGACGCATCGGGTCCGAAGCATCTCAACATCAAGCTCACGCGCGCCAAGCTCGAAGCTTTGGTCGGCGATCTGATCGAGAAGACGATCGGTCCGTGCCGCACCGCGATCAACGATGCCGGGCTCAAGGTTTCCGACGTGCAGGAAGTGATCTTGGTCGGCGGCCAGACGCGCATGCCCAAGGTGCAGGACGCGGTCAAGGAATTCTTCGGCAAGGAGCCGCGCAAGGACGTCAACCCGGATGAAGCCGTCGCCGTGGGTGCGGCGATCCAGGGCGGCGTGCTCGGCGGCACGGTCAAGGACGTGCTGCTGCTCGACGTGACTCCGCTGTCGCTCGGCATCGAAACGCTTGGCGGCGTGATGACCAAGCTGATCGAGAAGAACACGACGATTCCGACCAAGGCTGCACAGACGTTCTCGACCGCCGAGGACAACCAGACTGCGGTCACCGTGCACGTGCTGCAGGGCGAACGCGAGCGCGCGAGTGCGAACAAATCGTTGGCCAAGTTCGATCTGGCCGGAATCGAAGCCGCCACGCGCGGTATGCCGCAGGTCGAGGTGTCGTTCGACATCGACGCCAACGGCATCCTGCACGTGTCGGCCAAAGACAAGAAGACCGGCAAGGAACAACGCATCGAGATCAAGGCCGGATCGGGCTTGTCCGAGGACGAGATCCAACGCATGGTGCGCGACGCCGAGGCTAACAAGGAAGACGACAAGAAGTTCCACGAACTCGTCGGCACGCGCAACAAGGCCGATCAGCTTGTGCATGCAACGCGTGCGGCGATCAAGGAACACGGCGGCAAGGTCGACGGCGCGCAGATCGGCACGATCGAAAGCGCATTGTCGGACCTGGAAAAAGTGATGAAGGGCGAAGACAAGGACGCGATCGACGCGAAGATCGCAGCGCTCGAGCAGGCCGCGCAATCGCTCGCTGCGGCCGCGGCTTCGGCCGGCGCGTCAGGCGGCGCCGGCGATGCCGGCGCGCAGGCTGGCGGCTCGGCGCCGAAAGACGATGTCGTCGACGCCGAATTCACCGAGGTCAAAGACGGCAAGAAGTAGTTATCCACCTGCTTCGCAGGCGGATCAACTGCCGCCGTTCGAGCCTCGCAGAAAACGCGAGGCTCAACGTCGGCAAAGTAAATTGTGCCGCTCATTCGCTAGACGGGTGAGCGGTTTTTGCGTTGTGGAGCGACACGATGGAAAAAGGGAGACTCGAAGCATTCACCGACGGGGTGATCGCCGTGATCATCACGATCATGGTGCTGGAGCTCAAGCCTCCGCACGGGGCGACGTTTGCGGCGCTGCTGGATCACTGGCCGATATTCTTGAGCTACGTCCTCAGTTTCATCTACGTCGGCATCTACTGGAACAATCACCACCACTTGCTGCACGCCGTCGAACACGTCAACGGCAAGGTCATGTGGGCGAATTTGTTCTTCCTGTTCTGGTTGTCATTGTTTCCGTTCACGACGAGCTGGCTCAACGAGAGCTGGCTCGGTGACGCACATCCTGCTCTGGAACACCTGCCGGCGATGCCGTGGGTGCCGACTGCCCTGTATGGGTTCGTGCTGCTGATGACGGCGCTGTCATGGATCCCGCTGAGCCGCTCCCTGATCTCGTGCAACGGCGGGCGAGAGGGCAATCTCGCCCAGGCGCTCGGCAGCGAATGGGGCAACTGGAAGGCGCTGGTCTCGCCGATCATCTATCTCGCCGCCATTGTGCTGGCGTATTTCGTTCCCATAGTGTCCTGTGGGCTGTACGCCGTGGTCGCGGCGATCTGGTTCATTCCCGACCGGCGAATCGAAAACAAGGTCATCGAGAACAAAGTGTCTTCCTCATGAGCAAGCGTTGTTACTACGAAGTGCTGGGCGTCGAGCGCAGCGCCTCCGAAGAGGACCTGAAGAAAGCCTTCCGCCGTCTTGCGATGAAGCATCATCCCGATCGCAATCCGGACAACAAGGAATGCGAAGGGCACTTCAAGGAGGCCAAGGAGGCCTACGAGGTTCTCGGCGATGCGCACAAGCGCCAACTCTACGATCAGCATGGCCATGCCGCATTCGAGCACGGCATGGGCGGCCGTGGCGGTGCGGGCTTCGGCGACGTCGGCGATATTTTCGGCGATATTTTCGGCGACATCTTCGGCATGGGCGGTGGGCGCGGACGCCAGCGCCGCGGAGCCGATCTGCGCTACGTGCTCGAACTCGACCTTGAAGAGGCCGTGTTCGGTGTGGAAAGGGCCATCGATGTGCCCACGCTCGCTGCGTGCGACAAATGCAGCGGTTCGGGCTCCGCCGACGGCAAGCTCAGCACCTGCGGTACCTGCCAGGGGCATGGGCGCGTGCGCATGCAGAACGGTATTTTCTCGATCCAGCAGACCTGCCCGCACTGTGCCGGTACGGGCAAGGCGATCGCCAATCCCTGCAAACCCTGTCGTGGCGAAGGCCGCGTGCAGCGGCAAAAACATCTCTCGGTGAAAATCCCAGCCGGCGTCGATACCGGCGATCGCGTGCGCCTCGGCGGCGAGGGCGAGGCCGGTCCGGCCGGCGCGCCCTCCGGCGATCTGTATGTCGAGGTCGCCGTGCGCGAGCACGCGATCTTCCAGCGCGAACGCGACGATCTGTATTGCGAGGTGCCGATCCGCTTCTCGCAGGCCGCACTTGGCGCCGAGATCGAAGTACCGACGCTCGGCGGTGAGGCATCGATCAAGATTCCTGCGGAAACCCAGACCGGCAAATCGTTCCGTCTGCGCGGCAAGGGCGTGCGCAATGTGCGCGACGGCCATGTCGGCGATCTGATCTGTCGCGCAGTGGTCGAAACACCGGTCAAGCTCAGCAAACATCAGCGCGAGTTGCTGCAGCAATTCGAGGCGAGCTTCGGCGACGATGCTGCCGAGCACACCCCGCGCGCAACCGGCTGGCTCGATGGCGTCAAGCAGTTCTGGGAGCGGGTGACGTCCTGAGAGCAGGGCTGAGGGCTGAGCAAGAGCGGAACTTGCCTCGCCTTTTGCCTCAGCCGTCAGCTTTCAGTCCTCGCTAACCAGCGCTCTGCTAGCATTGCGGCATGGGCGATCTCGTCAATGTCGTGGTGTACGGTTCCGCCGGCCGCATGGGCCAGGCGGTGATTCGCGCGGTGCTCGATTCGACCGACGCGCGGCTGGCCTGCGCGCTGGTAAGGCCAAGTTCGGGGCTGGCCGACGAACCGCTGGATCGGGTGTTCGGCTCGCTCAAGCGCAATGTGGATTTCTCGACCTCGCTCGACCCCGATGTCGCCTGCGATGTCCTCGTCGATTTCAGCGGACCCGTCGCGTTCGACGCGGCTCTCGCGCTGGCACTCGAACGCCGGCTGGGCTTCGTCAGTGGCACGACCGGACTGCGCGAGGAACAGCGCGCGACGCTGGAGAACGCGGCCAAATCGATTCCGATATTGTGGGCATCGAACTTCAGCCTTGGCGTTGCCATGCTCGAGCGCATGGCGCGACGTGTCGCCGCAGCGCTGCCCGATTGGGACTGCGAGATCGTCGAGATGCATCACAAGCGCAAGCAGGATGCGCCATCGGGCACGGCAATCACGCTGGGGCAGGTGGTTGCGGAAGGCCATGGCATTGCGCTCGCCGATTACGCGCGCTATGCGCGTCATGGCCAGACCGGCCCGCGCCCACCGGGCGAAATCGGTTTTGCCTCGCTGCGTGGCGGCGATGTGATCGGCGAGCACACGCTGATCTTCGCCACCGATGGCGAGCGCCTCGAGCTGACTCATCGCGCGGCCAGCCGCGACATCTTCGCGCGCGGCGCGCTCGCCGCAGCGATCTGGCTCGCGCGGCGCGAACCCGGTTTGTATGCTTTCGATCAGGTGCTGGCACCGTCGACATAGCGGCTTGCGGCGAGGCCCGGCCGGGATCGTTGTGGCGCCGCGCTCAACCCGCTTAATTCCCGGCCGCGCCCTGCGGCGCTGCAAGCGGTAGAACCAAACGGCTCACGCGGTCCCCGCCATGGAAAACCTTGACATGTGCGACGCGCGCCTGCACAAGGGTTTCGTAGCCAACGCGTCCACCGCTGTTGTAGTTCTTCTGGTAGCTCGGAGAATTAAGTGGGGCTATGACGAGCCGCAACCGCGCGCCGGCAGGAATGCGCCGCGCCATCCAGTAGAACTCAAAAGGAATCTTCGCGATCTCGTCGGGTTTGAGTAGTTCCTGTTTGAACGGGTCGTTGCGGAAGCGCGCGCGCCGTATGTCTTCACCCAGACGCACGGCCGAGCCGTCGGGCAACACCATCATCACTTGAGCCCACAGATCGAAATCGGGTGCATCTGCTTGAACCAGCAATTCCAGGCGCATTTGCCCGGCCACCTCGACGGCATTTTCGAAAGGCGCGCTATGAAACACGAGCGCGCGCTTCTGGAACGCGCGGAACTGGCTCAGCAGACCTTCGTCGGCGGTGTAGCTTGCGAACTCGAGTTCCGGCAGTTCGTGCGGATCGTCCACAATCAGCGCGGGCGGCTGTGCGCCAGGCGGGCTTCGCAACAGGTCGCCCGAACGAAACACGCTTTCAGGCGTGCCTTCTGGCGCGGACAAATAAAGGTCCAGTTGTTTTCCCGAAGACGCCGCTTCCAGCGAGGGCGCATGGCGCCATTCGTCGGCGCCGAGCATGAAGTAGGTGAACTTGTCGCGCAGGAATTCAGGCTGTGGCCCGCGTCCGGCCACCCAGTCGTACCAGTCGGCGTGCAGCTTGTCCATGTCGAGCACGGCCGCTGCCGGGATCGCCAAACCTGCAATCGTCTTCTCGGGTTTCTGCGTGCCGCCATGATCCCACGGGCCCATGACGAGACGGCTTTTCTCCAACTCGTCCCGAGGCGCCTGCGCGATATAGCGTCGGTAGTAGCGCAGCGATCCGGGTTGGTCGTCGTCGAAATAGCCCGTCGCCGAAAGAATCGGAAAGCGCATTTGCGCGTAGTCTTTCGATTGCGGTTCGGCTGCCAGGTTGAAAGCCTTGTCGCCGACATGATCGAGCCACATTTTCATGAAGGACGTCTTGTGCCCCTGCGCATCGGCCATCCACCAGTCGTCCTGCGCGATGCCGATCGCCTCGTCGAGTTCGCCGAACGGACGGAAAGCTGCATACTGTTCCAGCATCTTGCCTTGCCAGTATTCGGAATTGGCGATGAAGCCCGTGTTGAGCGTGCGTCCGGATACATAGCCCATGATCACGGCTGACCAGGATTGCGGAATCCCGTTGGTGTTGGGCACGTCCCAACCGGGATAGATCGGCACGTAAGGGGTGTGGATTCAATCGGTGGATGCAACACACTAACTGCTTAAGCAGGAGGAGTGTTGCCAATGAAGCAAAGGCCCCGAATCTACTACACGGAGAGCCAGCGAGCCGTGATGTGGGATCGCTGGCAGAAGGGCGAATCTCTTCA
>NZ_DATBQK010000009.1:0-5221 GCF_036560865.1 Rudaea sp. | reverse complement strand
CGGCCACCGCGTCCAGATGCGGCGCAACATTGGCGCCGGTGAAGGTTTTCACCTCGATCATGAGGCACACGATAGCGAATCGGATTTTTGCTGCAAAGGATCCGCTTGGTTGTGGCATGAATGGCGCATTCGGCTAGGCCTGCGTTGGATCGCAATCAAGACGTCGAAACAGCGAATCTGGATTCCCGCCAAGAGCACGCGGGAATGACGAGCTAGAATCGCGTTCGTAGCGCCCACTGCGCCGCACCCTGCCCCGCGATGCGCCCGCTGGCAAAGCACGCGGTCAGCAGATAGCCGCCGGTCGGCGCTTCCCAGTCGATCATTTCGCCGCTGCAGAATACGCCGGGCAATTTTTTCAACACCAGGTTTTCATCGAGCGCATCGAAGCGCACGCCGCCGGCCGTGCTGATCGCTTCATCGAGCGGGCGCGCTCGTTGCAGGCGCAATGGCAGGGACTTGATCGTCGCGGCGAGACGCTCTGAATCCTGCATCTCGGCCTTGCTCAAAACTTCGTAGAGCAGTCCGGCCTTGACCCCGTCGATACCTGCCTGACGGCGCAGGTGCTCGCTCAGGCTGCGGCTGCCGCGCGGGCGCGCGAGGTCGCGCGCGAGACGCTGCGCGTCGCGGCCGGGCGCGAGATCGAGGTGAATTTCGACGCTGCCATGCGCCACAATCGCATCGCGCAACTGCGCGCTGAGCGCATAGATCAGGCTGCCTTCGACGCCGGTCGCGGTGATCACGAACTCGCCCTGCCGGTGCAGGCTTGTACCAGCGGCGTCGCGCCATTCGATGACAACAGGTTTGACCGGCTGGCCTGCGTGGCGTGTGGCGAAGTGTTCGCTCCAGCCGTTGTTGGCGCCGCCTACATCGAAGCCGCAATTGGATGGCTGCAGCGGCGCGATGGCGATTTGCCGTTGTTCCAGCAGCGGCACCCAGCTGGCGTCCGAGCCGAGCACCGGCCAACTGCCGCCGCCGAGCGCAAGCACAACCGCATCGGCGCGCACGGGTTTTTCAGAGTCACCGTTTGCGAAGCGCAGCGAGCCGTCCTCGCTCCAGCCTAACCAGCCATGATGCATGTGAAATACGACACCGCTCGCGCGCAGGCGGCGCACCCAGCCGCGCAACAACGGCGCCGCCTTGAGATCGCTCGGAAATACGCGGCCGGAACTGCCGACGAAGGTTTCGACCCCAAGGCCGCGCGCCCAATCACGCAACGCATCGGCGTCGAACTGCGCCAGCCATGCGCGGATTTCCTTTTCGCGTGCGCCGTAGCGCGCGACGAATGCATCGAAATTTTCCGAGTGGGTCAGATTGAGGCCGCCCTTGCCCGCGATCAGGAATTTGCGCCCGACCGAGCCCATGCGGTCGTAGACATGCACCTCAACGCCGGCCGCACGCGCGACTTCGGCCGCCATCAAGCCAGCCGGACCGCCGCCGATAATCGCGATCGTCGGCACGGCACGGGGGCTGGCATCGCCGCGATCAAGCGCTGCGTGTGACGCCATGGCGATCTCTCATTGCGGTTACCCGTTGGCGGTTCGCGCCGATTGCGCGTTCCGCTCATGGTAACAACCACGCGTACCGATCGCGCGGAACGATTCCAGAAACGGCGGCTACCACCAGCCGAATGCGTGGTGGCCGTGTCCACGGGCAAACATCCATATCCAGAACATCGCGAACGCGAAGTGCATCAGCTTGCGCATGCCGCGCAGCAGGAAAAAGGCACCGACGACGGCTGCTACCACGATCAGCCACTTGTTGAATTCGCTGCGCTTCTGCCCATCGGCCGTGGTGTCCGCCGATGCGGAGGTGTAAGCCTGGTGCACGACCTCGACGATATTGGCGAGACCCTGCGACGTCGTTGCGCCCGAACTGCTGTGCAAGGTGTCGATAACGCTGGCGATGCTGGTGTTCATGACTCGCTCCCTCGGCCGAAACGGTCGGCTGTGGGAGCATGATCCGCATTCGCCAGCCACCGCGGCAGTCGCAGCCGTCAGCGAATGCAGATGACATTCGTCAGGTCGAACAGGACGCAGCGTTGCACCGGCGGTGGTTTTCCGAAACCGAATATCGGTGCATGCTTGGCTCCTCTTTCATGGAACCCACAAAATGAAAATCGTATTGTTCGGCGCCACCGGCCATATCGGCCATGGCATTCTCAATGAAGCGCTGCAACGCGGCCATACCGTAACCGCAGTTGTTCGTGATCCTGCGCGCTTGAGCGTGAGCAATCCAAAACTCAACGTCCTTGTCGGCGATGTGAGCAAACCCGCGACCTACGCCGCGGCACTGCAAGGCGCCGATGCCGCGATCGCCAGCATTTCCGCGCGCCGCGATGGCGATTTCGCGAGCGTAGCGAAAAGCGCGAGAACCCTGCTCGACGCCCTGCCCAAAGCCGGCGTCAAACGCCTGGCCTGGGTAGGCGGCGCGGGCACTCTGCAAGTTGCGCCCGGCGTGAGGGTGATCGACGATCCGCACTTCCCCGCCGCGTGGAAACCCGAAGCCGAGGCTCAGGGTGAGGCACTCGATGTGTTCCGCGCATCGAAAGCCGATATCGACTGGATCTATATCAGCCCGGCGGCGATGATCGAAGACGGCGTGCGCAGCGGCAACTATCGCGTCGGCGGCGAACAGCTGTTGGTCGACGCAAATGGCAAGAGCCGCATCACGGTTGCCGACTACGCCGTCGCCCTGCTCGACCGCGTCGAGAAAAACGACAAACCGCGCCAGCGCATCAGCGTGGCCTATTGATTGGAGACGATGATGAGCGAATCGACTACCCGCATGCCCGTGCTGTTCGTCGGCCACGGTTCGCCGATGAACGCGATCGAGGACAACGCGTTCACGCGCGGCTGGCAGGACGTGGCTGCACGCATACCGAAGCCAAAGTCGATCCTGTGCATCTCGGCGCACTGGGAATCGCGCGGCGTGTTCGTCTCCAGCGCACAGCAGCCGGAAACGATTCACGACTTCTACGGCTTTCCGCAGGCGCTGTTCGATGTGCGCTATCCCGCGCCGGGTGATCCGGCGCTCGCGCAGCGCGTGGTGGAGCTGGTCAAAAGTGTAAAAGTAAACACGACGCCGGAATACGGCCTCGATCACGGCGCCTGGAGCGTACTGCGCGTGATGTATCCGCAGGCCGATATTCCGGTGGTTCAGCTCAGCCTCGACACGACGCAGCCCGGCGCGTTTCACCATGCATTGGGGCGCGAGCTGGCGCCGCTGCGCGACGAAGGCGTACTGATTTTCGGCAGCGGCAATATCGTGCACAACCTGCGCACGCTCAATTTCCGCAATCCGGCAGCGCCGGATTGGGCCGTGCGCATCGACAATGCCGCGCGTGCGCGCATCGCCGAAAATCGCTACGCTGAGTTGATCGACTGGCGCAGCCTTGATGCGCAAGCTGCGCTCGCCATTCCCTCGCCCGAACACTATCTGCCGCTGCTGTACGTACTCGGCGCCAAACACGAAGGCGATGCAACCCGGATTTTCAATGCCGAACTTTTCAGCACGATCTCGATGACATCTGTGATGCTCGGCTGAGGCGATGCCTTCTCCCTTCTCCGTCGGGAGAAGGTGGCGCGAAGCGCCGGATGAGGGATGGCCGCCCAATTGGCCTTATCCTTCAGGCGAAGCTTTTCCCCCATCCGCCCTCCGGGCACCTTCTCCCGGTGGGAGAAGGAAAACTAGAGCCACAGGCGCACGCCGACGACGAACTGGGTTTCGTTGCGATCGATGGGCGCCGCGCCAAACCCTGCAGCCATGTCGCTGCTGCGATGTTTCCAAACGACGCCGACATAGGGCGCGAACTCGCGGCGGATTTCGTAACGCAGGCGCAGGGCGAATTCGGCATCGGACAGGCCCGACGCGATCCCGCGCGCGCGATCGCTTTTGCCGTAGAGATTCACTTCCAGCTCGGGCTGCAGAACCAGACGTTGGGTAAGCAACAGCTCGTACTCGGCGCGCAGGCGCGCAGCTGTGCGGCCTTGGTCGCCGACGTAGGCGGTGGCTTCGATTTTGAACCAGTACGGTGCCAGTCCCTGCACGCCGAACGCCGCCCAGCTACGCTTTGGCCCGCTGCCAAAATCGTGACGCGCACCGAGTTGCCAGTCCCAGTGGCTGGCGAACGCGTGATCCCAGAATGCTTCGAGCCGCGCGTCGGTCGTCCGGGCTTCGCGGTCGCCCTCGGTGCGCAACCAGAGCTTGTCGAAGTCGCCGCCGTACCAGGCTTCGGCGTTCCACACCGTTGAATAAGCATCGCTGCTTTGCGCGCGCTCGAATTCGTCGAGTTTGAACATCGCAAACCGGGCCTGATCGTCCATCTCCATCACGCGCGTCATCTCCGCGTCGGACATCGCTGCCATCGCATGCTGCGGCGGCTCGGGTGGCACATGATCTGCGTCTTGCGCATGGGCTGCGGATGCGAAGAAAGCCGCTACAGCGAACAGCAAAGCCTCACCGCAAAGGACGCGAAGAACGCGAAGGAACAGCCATGAATTGGTTACCTTCGCTTTTCCTTTGCGTCCTTTGCGTCCTTCGCGGTGAAGGTTCTCGCTTGCCATCACGCCACCACCACTTCGCGGAACATGCCCGCTTCCATGTGATAGAGCAGATGGCAGTGATAGGCCCAGCGGCCAAGCGCGTCGGCGCTGACGCGATAGCTGACTTTCTGAGCAGGCTGCACGACGACGGTGTGCTTTCTGACCTGAAATTCGCCGCCCGGCGTTTCCAGTTCGCTCCACATGCCGTGCAGATGGATCGGGTGCGTCATCATCGTGTCGTTGATCAGGGTGATGCGCACGCGTTCACCGTGGGCAAAACGCAGCGGTTCGGCGTCGGAGAATTTCTTGCCGTCGAACGACCAGATGTAGCGCTGCATGTGACCGGTCAGATGCAGCTCGATATCGCGTTGCGTGTCCGCGCTGATCGGCGCACCCGGCGTGTGCAGATCGGCATAGCTCAACACACGCCGACCGTTGTCGCGCAGGCCGATGCCGGGATCGTCGAGATTGCTGCGCGGCGTCGCGACGGTCATGTCGACGTCGGGTCCGGTCCGCGGCGTCCACGCAGCCGACGCGGCCGCGGCGCCGTCGCCCGCAGCCTGCGCCATCGCGGCGTGATCCATTGCGGACATCGCCGCGTGATCCATCCCGGTCATCCGTTCGCGATCCATCCCGGGCATCGCAGCGTGCGGATCGCGGCCAACGACCGCGGCGACGTA
>NZ_DATBQK010000008.1:0-42328 GCF_036560865.1 Rudaea sp. | reverse complement strand
GCCGGGTAACAGATCGAAACCGGCCTGGGTCGGCACGATCGTGGTTTCGATGGGCGCCTCGTCGAGCAGCACTTCGCAACCGGTGGGACGCGCCGTACGCTTGTCGATACCCGACGCCATCGTCGCGTTGCCCTGCGGATCTAGATCGACGAGCAGCACGCGGCGCCTCGCCTCGGCCAGCGCCGCGGCGAGGTTCACCGCCGTCGTGGTCTTGCCCACGCCGCCCTTCTGGTTGACCACTGCGATGATGCGCGTCATGTCCGCTTTTGGTGAGAAGTGCGGCCATGGATGGCCGCTTCTTGATCTTCGCGATCGGGGATGATCGCACGAATAATTACGACATGCCGCGCCGCACCCAGGCCCGGCACGCTGAGTGGCAACACCTCGGCGACCTCGAATCCCGGCGGCAGCGCGGTGATTTCCTCGAATTTCACCAAGCCCTTCATTGCCAGACACACGCCGTCGCGCGCGAGCAGATGGCCACCGACCGCGAGCAATTCCGCGATCGAGGCGAAAGCGCGTGCGACCACACAATCGAATGTGCCCACGACGTCTTCCGCGCGCGCCTGCACGATGCGCACATTGCGCAGGCGCAGCGCGCGCACGGCCTCGCGCAGGAAGCGCGTCTTCTTGCCGTTGCTGTCGACCAGGGTGACTGCGCGTTCTTCATCGAAGATCGCCAGCGGAATGCCGGGCAGGCCGGCGCCAGTGCCCAGATCGACCAGCGTTGCGCCGCGCACATGCGGCGCAAGCGCAAGCGAGTCGAGCAGATGGCGCGTGACCATGCCCGCAGGCACACGCACGGCGGTGAGGTTGTAGGTTGCGTTCCAGCGCGCGAGCAGCTCGACGTAATCAAGCAGATGCTCGCTTGCCTCGACCGACAGCGCCAGACCGAGCTCGCTCGCACCCGCGCGCAGCTGCGCGTAAAGCGCGGCGCGATCGGTGAGTGGTGTGGCGGAATGCATGCGCTGAGGTCCCGCGGCGCAGGGCGCGCCGCTCAAGGGCCGTCAGTATCTTTGTGCGCGCGGCGAAAATCCAGCGCGCCGGCGGACTTCAGATCAACTGTACGCGCGTGACCAGCAGGCCGCGTTCGCGCAGGCTGCGGTTGAGTTCGGTTTTCAGATGCAGATTGCGCGCGTCGGCGTCCTGCGAGGGCGCACTCGCGATCAGCTCGGGCAGGCGCTCGCACACGCGCGGGCCAACCTCGTCGATGATCGCATCGGCGCGCTGCGCGTCGAGCACCTGGTAGTAAACCTGGCCGTGCAACGTCACATTCTGACCGGGCGCCGCAATGTCACCGACATCCACGACGTTGCCGAGCAAACGGATTCTGTGCGCGACGCGTTCGACCACGGGCAGTACCAGATGCGTGCCGGCGCCGAGCGTGCGCATATGACCGCCGATTCGGCGCAGGGTATAGGCATGGCCTTCCGGAATGCGCTTCACGGAGGCAACGAAAAGAACGGCAGCGGCGCATAGCAGCGCCATCACAAGCATCGGGGTTAGCACTTTTATTCCCTCTTCCAAGAGGTTATGTGAAGCTGATAATTTGGATTCTAGCAAAAAAACGTAGCACAATGAATATGCTTGCATTTTGTGGAGTATGCCCGTCGGCCACGGAATAGGCGCTGAATACTCAAACCGCGCTTTTCTCCCCCACACCCAAAGTAATAAGCAAACAACGCGCCGAATTACCTTAGCGGCTCGATCACGCGCGACGAAGGTCTCGAAATTGATGTCGCCGAGTCGTCATGGTTCGCCCGGACAACAGGCTTTGCCCAGCGTTGGCATCACCGTTTCCGATCGCCAAGGACCCGCGTCGCGGGTTTCGCAATGCGGCCGGCATGGATTATCGTGTGAGCCGACTATCAGGAGTTCGTTGCATGCCCTACCCCGCCACCCGCTTGCGTCGCATGCGCCGCGATGCGTTTTCGCGCGCACTCATGCGCGAGCACACCCTACTGCCCAGCGACCTCATCATGGTCGCGTTCGTGATCGAAGGCGAAGGCCAACGCGAGCCGGTCGCGTCGATGCCCGGCGTCGCGCGCCTGTCGATCGACGAAGTGCTCAAACTCGCGGCCGAGTGCGTGCAGCTGGGGATCCCCGCGCTGGCGCTGTTTCCGTCGCCACCGGCTGCAGTGAAAACGCTGGACGCGAGCGAAGCCTGGAATCCGCAAGGACTTTTCCAGCGCGCGGCGCGTGCGCTGAAGGCGCGCTTTCCCGAACTCGGCTTGATCGGCGATGTTGCGCTCGATCCCTACACCACGCACGGCCAGGATGGTCTGATCGACGAAACCGGTTACGTGATGAACGAACCGACGATCGCCGCCTTGATCAAACAAGCGCTCGCCCAGGCCGAAGCCGGCTTCGACTTCGTCGCCCCATCGGACATGATGGACGGCCGTATCGGCGCGATCCGCAGCGCGCTCGAAAGCGCCGGCCATATGCATACGCGCATCCTCGCCTACTCGGCCAAGTACGCGTCGAGCTTCTACGGCCCGTTCCGCGACGCGGTCGGCTCGGCAGCAAACCTCGGCAAGGGCGACAAGCACACCTACCAGATGGACGTCGGCAACAGCGACGAGGCACTGCGCGAAATCGAACTCGATCTGGCCGAAGGCGCCGACGCGGTCATGGTCAAACCGGGCCTGCCGTATCTGGACGTCGTGCGCCGGGTGAAGGACCGCTTCGGCGCGCCGACCTTCGTCTATCAGGTGTCGGGCGAATACGCGATGCTCAAGGCCGCGGCATTGAACGGCTGGCTGGATGAAAAAGCCGCGGTGCTCGAAGCGTTGACCTGCATCAAGCGCGCCGGCGCGGATGCGATACTGACCTACTTCGCGCTCGATGCGGCGCGTTGGCTCAAGGAATAGGGACGGTTGGCCGCAAAGAGCGCAAAAGACGCGAAGGAAAGCTGAGCAAATTCTTGTTTTGCGTCCTTTGCGCTCTTTGCGGCCAAATACTTTTGCTCGCCTATAACGGTCCTCCCGACATGTCAGACTATGCTGTCTTCGGCCACCCGATCGCGCATTCGCTGTCGCCGCGTATCCACGCATTGTTCGGCCTGCAATCCGGTATACCTTTAAACTATGCGGCAATCGACGCGCCGCCCGGGGCGCTGGCCGCAAGCCTTGCCAAATTCGCCGCCGACGGCGGCCGTGGCGCGAACATCACCCTGCCACTCAAGCAGGACGCATTCGCGCTGAGCGCGGAACTGTCCGACTTCGCGCGCCGCGCCGGCGCGGTCAACACCCTGTCGTGGCGTGACGACGGCAGCTGGCGCGGCGACAACACCGACGGCACCGGCCTCACGCGCGATCTGACCGAACGCCACCAGCTCGATCTGCGCGAACGCCGCAGCCTGCTGCTCGGTGCGGGCGGCGCCGCGCGCGCAGCCGCACATGCGTTGCTCGATGCCGGCATCGGCGAACTGGTCATCGTCAATCGCAGCCCCGAGCGCGCCGACGCATTGATGGACTCGATCGGCAATCCGGCACGCGTGCGCACGCGCTACTGGGCCGATCTGGCGAACTGCGGCAACTTCAGCCTTGTCGTCAACGCCACCTCGGCCGGCATCGCGCGCGAAAAACTCGCGCTGCCGTTCAATATCGTCGCGCCGCGCGCGCTGTGCTACGACCTGTCCTACGGCACCGCCGCGTTCGGTTTTCTCGCCTGGGCACGCGCCGCACGCGCCGGGCGGGCGCTCGACGGCCTCGGCATGCTGATCGAACAGGCCGCGGAGTCGTTTCAGATCTGGCATGGCGTGCGCCCGCAGACCGACCCTGTCTACGCCGAACTACGCAGCGAACTGCCGTTGCTGGCGTCGGACTGACGACGATGGACTGCCGCAGCGGCTGTGGCGCCTGCTGCATCGCGCCGTCGATCTCCTCCGCGATTCCCGGCATGCCGAACGGCAAGCCCGCGGGCATGCGTTGTATACAATTGGACGCGAGCAATCGCTGCCTGCTGTTCGGCAGACCCGAGCGCCCCGCCGTGTGCCGTAATCTTCGACCCGAAGCCGCGATGTGCGGGGCGAATCGCGATGAGGCGATGCGGGTACTCGCCGCCTGGGAAATCGCCAGCTCACCGGGCTAGCTGGTGCGTGCAGCGTCGAGATACTCGTTTTTCAAGCGCACATAATGCTGCGCCGAGTAATACAACTGCTCGATCTGCGCCGTGCTGAGCTTGCGCACGCAGCGCGCCGGATTGCCGAGCCACAACTCGCCTTCGCCGACGATTTTTCCGGGCGTCACCAGCGCACCCGCACCGACCATCGCGTGCCGGCTCACGCGCGCGCCGTCGAGCACGGTTGCGTGCATGCCGATCAGGCAGGCGTCTTCGAGCGTGCACGCATGCAGGATCGCGCCATGGCCGACGGTGACGTCGGCGCCGATCACGAGCGGAAAGCCGCCCGGGGTGTACGGTCCGTCGTGGGTGACATGCAGCACGCTGCCATCCTGGATATTCGTGCGCGCGCCGATACGGATGAAATTCACGTCGCCGCGCGCGACGACGAACGGCCAGAGCGACGCATCCTCGCCGAGTTCGACATCGCCGACCGCAACAGCAGCCGGATCGATGTATACATTTTCACCGAGGCGCGGCATCTGGCCGCGATAGGGGCGAATATTCTGCATGGGTGTCCCGGGTTTCGGCGTCAACGCGCATTATTGCGTTGTGACTGCCTGCGCCACCAGCGCTAGACTGGCGACATACCGCAGCAGTGCCCGAGACAACCATGGATATGCCCGTTACCGCGCAAGATTTGCACGCCACGCTCACTCGCCTGCGCACGGCGCAACAGAGGTCGACGCCCGACTACCGCCAGCGCATGGACGACCTCGCGCGCCTGCGCGCCGCGTTCAAGGCACGCATCGAGGATTTCGCCGCCGCGATGAGCGCCGACTTCGGTCGCCGCTCGCGGCACGAGTCGTTGCTCAGCGACGGCATGACCGTGTTGCACGATATCGACTTCATCCGTGGACGCCTGCGCGGCTGGATGCGCAGCAAGCGCGCGCTGGCCGACTGGCTGTTCTGGCCGGCGCGCACCGAGGTGCGTTATCAGCCGGTCGGCGTGGTCGGCATCATCGCGCCGTGGAACTATCCGGTGAATCTCGCGCTGATACCACTCGCCGCGGCGATTGCCGCGGGCAATCACGTGATGCTCAAACCATCCGAGCACACGCCGCGAACGTCCGATCTGCTCAAGGCCCTGCTCGATGAGGTATTCCCGGCCGAGCGCGTCGCCAGCGTACTCGGCGGTCCCGAAGTCGCGGCCGCGTTCGCCGCGCTGCCGTTCGATCATCTGTTCTTCACCGGCTCGACCGCGGTCGGACGCAAGGTGATGGCCGCAGCGGCGCAGAACCTCACTCCGGTTACGCTCGAACTTGGCGGCAAGTCGCCGGTGATCATTGCGCCCGGCTATCCGATCGCGACTGCGGTCGGCCGTATCGCCGCGGGCAAATTTCTCAACGCGGGCCAAACCTGCATCGCACCCGACTACGTGTTGCTGCCGCAGACGTCGATTGCACCATTCGCAGCGGAAATGAAAAAGTATATTTCACAGCGTTACGTCGATCTCGCCGCGAATGCCGACTATTCGAGCATCGTCAACGAAGGCCAGTACCAGCGCCTCGCCGGCTATGTCGATGAAGCATGTGCAGCCGGCGCCGAAGTAATCGAGCTCGCGGCGGGCGACGCGGCAAAGCGCGTGTTTGCACCGACCCTGGTGATCGGCGCTGACGATAAACTTGCGGTGATGCAGGAAGAAATTTTCGGCCCAATCCTGCCGCTTGTTGCCGTCGAGTCCGTCGATGCGGCGATCGACTACATCAATGCACGGCCACGGCCGCTCGCGCTCTATCATTTCGACAACGACAGCGCGCGCACCGAGCGCGTACTCGAACGCACGATCGCCGGCGGCGCCGCGGTCAACGACACCGTGCTGCAATTCGTGCAAAGCAAGCTGCCGTTCGGCGGCATCGGCCCGTCGGGCATGGGCCACTATCACGGCCACGAGGGATTTCTGACTTTCAGCAAGCAGAAACCGGTGTTGTACCAAGCGCGCTTTTCGAGCATGAAGTTCATGCGCCCGCCGTATCGCAGGATCGCGGATTTTCTGGTGAAGTTCCTGACGCGCTGATCAGCGCAGTCAGCGCGGACGTGGCTTCGCGCGCGCGGTTGGAGCAGCGGTCCACGGATCATCTGGCCAAGGATGTCGAGGGTAGCGCCCCTTCAACTCCTTCTTCACTTCGGGATACGTGCGCTCCCAGAAGCCACGCAGGTCCTGGGTGACCTGGATCGGTCGCTGCGCGGGCGAGAGCAGATGCAGGGTGACGCCGACGCGGCCCTTGGCGATGCGCGGCGTGTCGGCAAGGCCGAACAATTCCTGCAACTTGACCGCAAGCACGGGCGGTTTGCCGAATTCGTAATGCAATGGGCGCTCGTTGCCGCTCGGCACGCGCAGCGATTCGGGTGCGTGTTCGTCGAGCGCGCGACGTTGCGCGTACTCGATCCGGGTCGCGAGCACTTCGCTTAACGATTGCGCGGACAGCGAATCGAGCCGCGTCTTGCCAGCCAGCGCAGGCGCCAGCCAATCGTCAAGGGAAGCTAACAGCGCAGGATCGGACAAGTCAGGTAGTTCCAACTCAGGGCAGGCTTCGCGCAAGAATGCGACACGTGCGCGCAGCGCTTGCGCATGATCGCTCCACGGCAAACTGTCGAGGCCCGCCTCGCGCACGGCGGCGAGCAAGGCGGGCAACGCGTCTTCAGGTTTCGCCGGCGCAGTGCGGCGTTCAAGCACGAGCGCGGTGAAACGCCGCTCCTCAAACGCCTCGACCGCGCGCGTGTCGCGATTCCAGCGCACGACACGTTCGCGCACGCAGCGCGCGGCGAAATCGCGTTCGAGCAGATCGGCGTCGAACGGCGCCGCGGCGAGAATCAGGCTGTCGCGTTCCTCGAAACGCAGATCGAGCGCGATCAACCAGGGCTCGCCGTATAAAAGTGTATTTTGATGCAAGGTAGCACCGCGCCCATTGCTCAGGCTGTAGCGGCGCGGATTATTCGCATCCTGCTTGGCGACGCGATCAGGAAAGGCGTGCACGAGCAGATCGCCGATCGCGGTCAAGCCCTCCCCTTCAAGGAGAGCGCTTGTGTGGGGATGGTGGCGACCGTGGGGTGTCTCGTGCACACCAAAACGCCGCCGCCAGCCCGCCGTGGCCTGGTCGATCGTCGAAAGTCCCGCGGGATCGGCACTGTTTTCGCGCGCGCCGCGCGCACCATCGCGTCGATACGCAAGCAAAGCGGCATGACGCTGGCGGAAGTCGTCGCTGCGTCCAGCTTCACCACGCAGCGGACTGCGCGCCTCGATCAACGCGATCAGATCGCAGGCAAGCGAGCGCTGCGTTTTGTCTGCGCGCAATGCCGCGGCGGCGAGACGCGGATGCGCGCCCGTCGCGAGCAGTGCGCGACCCAATTCCGTCGGTCGGCCCTGATCGTCGAGCGCACCAAGCAGGATCAGCAGTTCGCGCGCGCTTGCGAGCGCACCCGCAGGCGGCGCATCGAGCCAACGCAAGTTCCCGGCGCCCCAAACGGCGAGTTCCAGCGCGAGCGCGCTCAATTCGACTTGCGCAATTTCTGCGCGGCGCGAAGGTTCGAGGCGTTGGCTTTGCGGCCACAGCCGGTAGGCGACGCCTGCGGCGACGCGCCCCGCGCGGCCCGCGCGCTGATCGGCCGAGGCCTGCGAGATATTGACCGTTTCGAGCCGGGTAAATCCGGAGTTCGGATCGAAACGCGGTTCGCGCGCAAGGCCGGTATCGATGACCGCGCGAATACCCGGCAAGGTTACGCTCGATTCGGCGACATTGGTCGCGAGCACAATGCGTCGCATGCCTGCGCGCGCTGGCGCGAGCGCGGCGTGCTGCTCGGCAAGAGAAAGCTCGCCGTGCAAAGAAACGAGTTCGATGTCCGCTCTTCCTTCTCCCATCGGGAGAAGGTGGCCCGAAGGGCCGGACGCCCCGAAGGAAGTGCCCTCGGGGCATGAGGGTTCGGTGTGGTGCGGGCCGCGCATGTCCTCCGGACCCTCACCCCTGCCCCTCTCCCGGTGGGAGAGGGGTTCAAGAGTGCTGCGCGCGCGCTCGATCTCGCGCCGCCCCGGCAGAAACACCAGCATATCGCCTTCGGTTTCGCCCAATGCCTTTTCCACGACGCGGCGCAGATGAAACGGCCAGTCTTCTTTCGCCTTCACCGGCGGATATTCAATGCGTACCGGAAAACTGCGCCCGGCGCTGGTCAAACGCGGCGCATCGAACCAGCGCGCGACGCGTTCGCCATCGAGCGTCGCCGACATGATCAGCAGACGCAGATCGGGACGCAGCGAGGCCTGCACATCGAGCGCCAGCGCGGCACCGAGATCACCGGCAAGGTGACGTTCGTGGAATTCGTCGAACAGGATCGCGCCGACCCCGGCAAGTTCGGAGTCGCTCTGGATCAGGCGAGTGAGAATGCCTTCGGTGACGACCTCTACGCGCGTGCGCGCCGACACTTTCGCCTCGAAACGGATGCGATAGCCGACCGTGTCACCGACTTTTTCGCCCAACTGCGCCGACATGAACTCCGCCGCGGCGCGCGCAGCGATACGGCGCGGTTCGAGCACCAGAATCTTGCGGCCTTCGAGCCATGGCGCATCGAGCAACGCCAATGGAACCTGGGTAGTCTTGCCTGCTCCGGGCGGCGCTTCGAGGACGAGGCGCGGATGCTCAGCCAGCTGGGCAAGCACCTTGGGCAAGATTTCCACAATCGGGAAAACTAAGTTTTGTGCCATTAGCTATTGCTTGTCATTCCGGCGAAGGCCGGAATCCAGCGACTTTTGCTCTTCTATTGCGACGATCACAAGCAGAGGCTCTGGATTCCGGCCTTCGCCGGAATGACGGGACTCAGGCTTGACGTACCGCTGTCAACCCGCACCCAACAAATCCGCCATCGCCGCAGCCACCGTCTTGGTCGCACGACGCAAATCTTCCAGACGCAAGTTTTCGTCGGCTCCATGCCCATTGGCCTCAGCCAGTGTGCGCGGACCGGCGCCATAGAGCACGGTCGGGATGCCCGCTGCGGTGTAGTGGCGCGCATCGGTATACAAAGGCACGCCATGCTCGATGATGTCGACGCCAAAAAACTGCTTGCCGCGCTTTTGCAGCGCCTCGGTCAATCGTTCCGCGCCGGGCAGTTTTACCAGCGGCAGCGACAGCATGATGCGGCGGATCTCGATCGTGATTCCCGGAATTTTCGCCGCTGCGGCTTCGATCAGTGCGCGCAATTCGGCTTCGGCGGTAGCCGGCGACTCTTCAGGGATCATGCGCCGGTCGACGCGGAAGCTCACGCGATCCGGCACGACATTGGTATTGATACCGCCTTCGATCAGGCCGACATTGAGAGTCGGATGGGTGATGCCCGGCGTCTTCGACAGGCGCGACTTGAGCGCCTCGCGCGAGACGTAGATCGCGGTCAGGATCTGCGTCGCAGCGGCGAGCGCATCGACGCCACGCTCGGGCATCGCAGCATGGCCCTGCTTGCCGTGCACGATCACTTCCAGATGCAGGCAGCCGTTGTGCGCGGTGGTCACCGCGTAGGAAAAGCCCGCGCTCAGAGCGTAGTCGGCTTTGGTCAATCCCTGCCTGACGATCCAGCCCGGACCGATTTCGCCGCCAGCTTCCTCGTCGTAGGTCAAATGCAGTTCAATCGCACCATTGAGCTTTACTCCGGATGCGACGAGTTCGCGCAGGGCCAGAAGTGAAAAAGTATACGTGGCGAAATCCGACTTGCTCACCGCGACGCCGCGACCGAACATCGCCGGCCCGTGTTCACTAACGGTTGCCACTTCGGCGCCATAAGGATCATGTGTCCAGCCAGCGCCCGGTGGCACGACGTCGCCGTGTGCATTGAGCGCGATGGTCGGGCCGCCGCTGCCGAAACTCTGGCGCACGATCAGGTTGGTCGCGGAGATCATGCCGTTGGCGCGCACCAGTTCCCCGGCTATCGGATGCGCTTCGACGTCGAGACCGAGCGCTTCGATCAATTGCTGCGCGCGCCGTGCGTGCGCGATGCAATCGCCGGGCGGATTGTCGCTGGGCACCTTGACAAGTTCAGCGAGAAAACCGCACTCCTCGGCGAAACGGCGATCGACGAAGACGCTGATGAATTCTGAGTTTGTCTGGGTCATTGGGAAGTTGTCTTGGAGCCAGAAAAAGATGGTTTGGCCGCAAAGAGCGCAAAGTACGCAAAGGAGAAAAGATATTTCTCTAATTTTGCGTCTTTTGCGCCCTTTGCGGCTAACTGCTCTTGAAGTGCAATAGAAAATCGGCGAAGACGCGCGCAGCGATATCCGCATCGGCGGTGGTCATCGTTTCAGCGGGATTGTGACTGATGCCGCCGTTGCCGCAGCGCACGAACAGCATGCCGATCGGCGTGACCGTGGCCATCTTCATCGCGTCGTGCCCGGCGCCGCTCGGCAGATGCAGCGGCGAAGCGTCACCACCCACGCGCGTGATCGCATCGGCGAATTGCTGCTGCAACGCCGGCGCACACGGCGCGCCAGCAGCCTGCAGCACGCGCTGCACGTCGATCTTCGCCTTGCGCCGCGAGGCGATTTGCTCGATCTCTGTCATTACCCTAGTCACCGCCGCATCGCGCACGCGATCATCACCTGCGCGGATATCGATCGACAATTCACAGCGCCCGGGAATCACATTGATCGCGCCGTGCGGCACGTCGAGTTTGCCGACCGTGCCAACCAGACCAGGTGCGGTCGAGCAATGCTTCTCCACCGCGAGTACGATTTCCGCGGCGGCGGCGGCCGCGTCGCGGCGCAGTCCCATCGGCACCGTACCGGAGTGTCCGGCGAGACCCACAATCGTCACCACACTGCGCACGCTGCCGGCGATGGCCGTGACGATGCCGAGCGCGCGGCCTGCGTCGAGTAGCACCGGTCCCTGTTCGATATGCACTTCGACATAGCCGGCGAGTTTCTTCGGGTCGCGCGCGATTTCGCCGATGCGCGCGGGATCATGCCCGGCGACGCGCATCGCGTCGCGCATGCTGATGCCGTCGCCGTCGAGATTGTCGAGCACAGAAAAGTCGAAACTGCCCGCAATCGCGCTGCTGCCGAGAAACGTCGATTTGAAGCGCACGCCTTCTTCCTCGGCGAACGCGACGATCTCCAAATCGCAGTGCAACGTCGCCCCCGTCTGGCGCAAGTGCTGCGCGACTGCGATCGGCAAGAGGATGCCGAGGCGGCCATCGTACTTGCCGCCGTCGATCACGGTGTCGTAGTGCGAGCCCGTGATCAGGGTCTTCGCGTGCGCGTCGCCGCAGCGCCAGCGGCCAATGACATTTCCGATCGCGTCGATCTCGACGTCGAGGCTGGCAGCAAGCATGAAGTCGCGGATCTGCTGCGCGGTCGCAATATGCGCAGGCCGCAGGTAGGTGCACGTCAGCGCATCGCGCTCGTCGCTATGTTTGGCAAGACCCTCGTGCATTGCCATGATCTGGGCGCCGAGCGGCACGTCGACGGTCTCGTTGATGCGGAAGAATGCGATGCGACCGATCTGCGCGAGCGCGACACGGCGTTCGTCGTCGACCGTGTTGTTCACGCGCGCCGCGAACGCGCCGATGATGCCTGCGCGATCGTAGCCGCGCACCGCGAGGATGAAAGGAAAGCCGAACTTCTCGTTGTAGCGGCGGTTGAGCTCCTGTAGCTGCGCAAACTCCTCCGGCGTGCACGCGTCGAGGCCCGCGCCGTGCTGTTCGCGCGTCGAGTCGGCGGTCAGTTCCTTGCGCACGGCCGCGCGTCCGGCGAGCTCGGGATGCGCGCGGATCAACCCCATCTGTTCGGCGGCAGTCGCGTGCTCGACGACATCCGTCATCGCCGCGAGCAGCGCGAGGCGCGAGTCGAACGGACGCCGCGGCGCGGCGCGCTCGGCGACCCATGGCGAGTGCTCGAAAATACCGCCCAGCGCCACGACGAATTGCACCGCGGGCATCGCATTCAATTGTTGCAATGAAATCATCATTCCCGTCCGAAAGTCATTGGCCGCAAAGAGCGCAAAAGACGCAAAGTAAAGTGGGATTGGCACTTGCCATTTTGCGTACTTTGCGCTCTTTGCGGCCAACCGTTCTCCGCTTAGTCGACGAACGGATGCGTCGCGATCCAATGCCGCGCGATATCGACACGCCGGCAAATCCATACCTTGTCGTGCGATTGCACGTAATCGAGGAAACGATCGAGCGCAGCCATGCGTCCGGGCCGACCGACGATGCGCGCGTGCAGGCCGATCGACAGCATCTTCGGCGCATCGAGTCCGTTCGGATCGCCTTCGCGATAGAGCACATCAAACGCGTCTTTCAAATAGTCGAAGAACTGCGTGCTGGAGTTGAAGCCCTGCGCGGCTGCGAAGCGCATATCGTTGCTGTCGAGCGTGTACGGCACGATCAGGCGCGCCACCGTCTGTGTGGCGCCATCGCGCTGAATTTCAACGGACGTCCAATATGGTAGGTCATCGGCATACGAATCTGCGTCGTAGAGATAACCGCCCTGCTCGGCGACGAGACGGCGCGTATTCGGGCTGTCGCGGCCCGTGTACCAACCGAGCGGTGCCTGTCCGCAGAGTTCGGTCAGGATTCGTGTCGCCTCGGCGATGTGCGCACGTTCGGTCGCGACGCCGACGTCCTGATAGCTGATCCAGCGCAGGCCGTGACTGGCGATTTCGTGACCGAGATCCTTGTACGCAGCGAGCGCTTCGGGATGGCGCTGCAAGGCCATCGCCACCGCAAAGATCGTCAGCGGCAGCTTGCGCGTCTCGAATGCACGCAGCACGCGCCACAGACCTGCACGCGAGCCGTATTCGTACAGCGACTCCATGCTCATATGGCGCGCCTTGAAGGCTTGCGCGCCGATGATCTCGGACAGAAACGTTTCCGAGGCCGCGTCGCCATGCAGCACGCAATTCTCCGCGCCTTCCTCGTGATTGAGCACGAACTGCAACGCGATGCGCGCGCCATTCGGCCAGCGCGGATGCGGCGCGGCGCGGCCGTAGCCGACAAGGTCGCGGGGATAGACGGACTGCCCGGTTGGCGTGGAAGGCATCGTGGACTTTTCTTGTTCTGATCTCCCACAATCATACGTCACAATGCCGGCATGTCTTCCACTCGCCCGTCTTCCACTCGTGCCCGCCCCCTGGTACCGCTCAACGCTGCTCACCGTGCTGAGCATCCTCATCTCTGCCTGCGCCGACGTGCGCTACCTGGCCCACGTGACGCATGGCCAAGCCCAGCTTGTCCGCGAACGCCGTCCGCTCGACCAGATCATTGCCGCGCCGGACACCGACACCCAACTCGCCGCGCGCCTCGCTCTTGCGCGCGATGCGAGACGCTTCGCCTCGCAGCATCTCGATCTGCCCGACAACCGCAGCTACACGAGCTATGTCGATCTGCATCGACCCTACGTGGTGTGGAACGTGTTCGCTGCGCCGCGCTATTCGGTCGAACCCGTGCTGCACTGTTTTCCGATTGCCGGCTGCGTGCCGTATCGCGGCTATTTTGACGAGACCAGGGCGAAGGCCGAAGCCGCCCGCCTGCAAGCCAGGGGAGATGATGTCTTTGTCGGCGGCGTCGCCGCGTACTCGACTCTGGGCTGGTTCGCCGACCCGATCTTGTCGAGCATGCTGCGCTGGGACGACGACGAACTCGCCGGCACGATCTTCCACGAACTCGCGCACCAGCTGATCTACGTCAAGGACGACACGGCGTTCAACGAATCCTTCGCCAGCTTCGTGCAACAGCAGGGCCTGCGTGAATGGCGCGCATCGCGCGGATTGTCATCTGCCGACGAGCAACGTCAGCGCAGCGACGACGAGTTCGTCAAACTCGTGCTCGATCTGCGCGAACGCCTGCGCCAGCTTTATGCAAGTGGCGGCGACAAGGCAGCGATGGAAGCCGGCAAGCAAGGTGAGTTCGAGGACTTCCGCGCGCGCTACCGGCAGTGGCGCGATGCGCGCTCACCCAACGACCACGCGCATGACGACTTCGTCGCCGCGTCGCTCAACAACGCTTGGCTGCTGCCATTCGGACTTTACGATCGGTGGGTTCCAGCGTTTGCCGCATTGTTCGCGCAGAGCGATTCGCAGTGGCCAGCGTTCTATGCGCGCGTGCGCGCGTTAGCGAAGCTCACCCCAGCACGGCGCGGTGCTGAGATGAAGGCTTTGAAGTAGCGAGCGCATCGATGTTGATGTTTTGCCGTTTGAGCGCCGGCCCTAGTCGACCCGAAACGCGAGTGCGAGTTCCTCAGCCATAGGCTGCCTTCAACCAAGCATCGTGGTCTTTCGGTTTGTTCTTTTCGACGTTCTCGAGAAATGCGTGAAACTCGTCAAAGTTTGCGACAGAAAATGCTCGGAACCCATATTGGTTAGGCAAACCGCATTCCTTGTCAGTGATCCAGCGGTGCATTGCTCGGTCCATAAACACAGCATCGGTGTAGGGAGCAAACACGGATATCATTTCCATGTCTTGTCCAAACCCAAACATTGCTTCCTCGGCCCTTTCGGCTGTTGGAAGCTCGCCGCGGCGAACGGCCTTCCGAAGACTCGCAAAGATGCGACATGAGGCGTCGACGTAAGGAATGGCGCTGAACGAATCCGAGCGTAGAAAATCCCGGACCTTCGCTAAGCGATCATCAAAAGACAGCCGCATGTCTTGCTCTACCATCAGGTGATTGAATACTTGCGCATTCCAAGAGCCGAGGAATCCCTGAATAGTCGCCATGTTGGGCGACACCATGTACTCGATGTAATCGGTCTCGATCGTCTTGACGTATCCGGAGCATTCATCCTGCACATCTTTGGCAAACGACTGTGGATGAGCGCGCCACGCATCAAAGAGGCCAGCTATTCCTTTCGCGACTGTGGTCTTCCCTCGTCTAACCGCTTCTGCATCATCGATCCGCGAGCGAATATCTATCCACACATGGTTGTCCCACCCATGAATATCGGAGTGAAAAACATCTTCCTTTTCGACAAAGTTTTTGGACGGATCACGATCCACGAACGACCAAAATCCCCTCGATATCTGTGCCGACTTAATTGACGCGCTGTGGGAAAACCTGTGGCCGCTAGCTGTCTTCTTTACGAAATCCCACAGCTCTTGTTGCTTGCTGTCAGGCCACTGGTGGGTTTCCGTTTCGTGCAAGTCGGACCAAGGACAAACAAGTAACTGTTGGGCCGCAAGGCTTCGGATCCGGTCGATGGCATCGACAAACCTCTGCTGATTCTCCCTGAACGCCGCTGATAAGAAGAATTGGTCGAGGTAGAGAATGGTCTTTTTCAGCTCGGGCAGTGGAATTGTTTCTGTCGTTCCGCACTTCGAGCAACCCCGAATCAACTGATCGTTGCTGATGAAAAGCACACCGAAGTGTCCTATGACAGAGCACTTTGGACACGGGCAATCGAGCTTTCGCGAATGGATCATTTTTCAAAACAGGTGTCAGAACAGACTTTCAATGCGGCGCGCCGTCAGTGAGCCACGTAAGCACCTGCGCACGCTCGGCATCGGTCATCTGCGTGAGATTGCCGATCGGCATCACCTTGGTGCTGAGCTGGATCTGCATCTGCGCGGTGCGCGCGAGGATCGCCTCGGGTGTGTCGAGCAGCACGCCGTTTGGCGCAGCGGGGAAGCCGTTGAAGGTTGGCTTCGCGGCATGACAGGGAACGCAGCGCTGATTGACGATCGCCCGCACTTCGGCGAAACGTTGCGCCGCCGGGACTGCCGTGGTCTTCGCGGTTTCGCCAAGCGGCGGCGCTAGCGCGATGATCACGCCGGCGAGTGCGACCAAACCCAATGCGAGCGGCAGCAGCGGCGTCTTGCCGCCGCGCTCGTGCGCCTTGTGGCGCGCGACGAACCAGGCGCGGATCGCCGCGCCGGCAAACGCCATCGCGATCAGCACGAGCCAGTTGTACTTCGCGCCGTAGGTCAGTGCGTAGTGGTTGCTGATCATCACGAACAGCACCGGCAAGGTGAAATACGTGTTGTGCACCGAGCGTTGCTTGCCACGCTGGCCGTAGATCGGATCGAGCGGCCGGTCGTCGCGCTTGGCACTCACCATCTCGCGCTGGCCCGGAATGATCACGAACAACACATTCGCGACCATGATCGTGCCGATCACCGCGCCGAACAAAATGTACGCACCGCGCCCCGAGTAAAGATGGCACAGCGCGTACGCGGCGGCGCCGAGCAGGACGAAGATCACCGCGCCCAGCGCACGATCATCGCGGCCGAGAGGCGAGCGGCACAGCAGGTCGTAGATCAGCCAGCCGACCGCAAGAAACGCGAGCGCGATGCCGATCGCCATCGGCTTGGACAACGGCATCACCTGCGCATCGATCAGATAGACCTCGGCCTGGCCGAAGTACAGCAGGCAGAGCAGGAAAAATCCCGACAGCCAGGTCGTGTACGCCTCCCAATAGAACCAGTGCAGCGATTCGGGTAGCGTCGCCGGCGCGGTTTTATACTTTTGCGCATTGTAGAAACCGCCGCCATGCACGGCCCAGACTTCGCCACCGACACCCGCGTCGATCAACTCCTGACGCTTGGGCGGCAGCAGATGATTGTCGAGCCAGACGAAGTAGAACGAGGCGCCGATCCAGGCGATGCCGGTGATCAGGTGTAGCCAGCGGCCGAGCAGGCTTAGCCACTCGAAGAGATATGCGCTCATGAGGTTGTTGAACTGGAGCTGCAAAAGAAATTTTCGCCGCAAAGGACGCAAAAATCGCACGAGAAGCAAACATAAATCGGACGCATCTTTCTTTGTGTCTTTTGCGTCCTTCGCGGCGAAATCATGCCTCTGGTCTCTTGCATCGCACCCGCTCAATCGCGCATAGGACCGCTTCCGGCGTCGCCGGCGCCGGCAAATCCGGCAGCACGCCCAGCGGCCCGCACGCAGCGACTGCATCGCGGATCGCGTGCAGGGTCGACATCGCGAGCATCAGCGGTGGTTCGCCGACCGCTTTGGAGCGATGGATCGTGTCCTCGGGATTGGGCTGCTGTTCGAGGATGCGGATATCGGTGTGCAGCGGCCAATCGCGCACGCTCGGAATCTTGTAGGTCGACGGCGCATGCGTTTTCAACTCGCCGCGCTCGTTCCACCACAACTCTTCGGTGGTCAACCAGCCCACGCCTTGCAGAAAACCACCCTCGATCTGACCACGGTCGATCGCCGGATTCAGCGAGGTCCCGACATCGTGCAGGATATCGAGCCGGGTCAGTTGCGTCTCTCCACTGAGCGTATCGATCGCGACTTCTGACACCGCAACGCCGTAGGCGAAATAGAAAAACGGCCGGCCGTTGAGCTTGCTGCGATCCCAGTGGATTTTCGGCGTCGCATAGTAGCCCGCCGCCGACAGCGAAATGCGCGCCTGATATGCCGATTGCACGAGCGTGGCGAACGCAATGCGCTGCGCGCCGACCTCGACCTCGCCGCCGACGAAACGCACTTGATCGGTCTTGACATTGTATACTTTGCATGCGTGCTCGACGAGCCGCGCGCACAGGATCTGGCATGCTGCCTGCGCGGCCTTGCCGTTCAGATCGGCGCCGCTCGATGCCGCCGTCGCCGAGGTGTTCGGCACCTTGCTGGTATCGGTTGCCGACGTGCGCACGCGCTCAAGCGGCAAGCCGAATTCGGCGACGACGACTTGCGCCACCTTGGTGTACAGACCCTGGCCCATCTCGGTGCCGCCGTGATTGAGCAGCACGCTGCCGTCGGTATAAATATGTACCAGCGCGCCGGCCTGGTTGTACACGGTTGCGTTGAACGAGATACCGAACTTGACCGGGGTGAATGCGATACCACGCTTGATGGTCGTATTCGCCGCATTCCACGCCGCAATCTGCTTGCGCCGCTTGCGATAGTCGCTGCTCGCTTCAAGCCGATCGGTCAGCAGGTCGAGAATATTGTCGTCGACGATCTGGCCGTAATGGGTGACATCGCGCGGTGCGGCGCCGTAGTAATTGCGCCGGCGCACATCGAGTGGATCCAGATGCAGGCTACGTGCGATCTCGTCAATGATCTGTTCGATTACCAGCATGCCCTGCGGCCCGCCGAAACCGCGGAACGCAGTGTTCGACACGGTGTGCGTCTTGCAGCGATGCGAGACGAGCTCGATGTGTTCGATGAAATAGGCGTTATCGACGTGGCAGATCGCGCGATCGTTGACCGGTCCGGACAGGTCCGCCGAATAGCCGCAGCGCGAGGCGAGCATCAGCGCCAGCGCGATGATGCGCCCATCGGCATCGAAACCGACGTCGTAATCGGCGACGAAATCGTGGCGCTTGCCGGTGATAAGCATGTCGGCGTCGCGATCCAGACGCAGCTTTACCGGTCGCTGCGTCTTGCGCGCCAGCACGGCTGCGGCCGCGGCGATCAGCGCCGGCTGGCTTTCCTTGCCGCCGAAGCCACCGCCCATGCGCCGGCACTGCACGACGATCGCATGCGCGGCCACGCCTAGCGCGTGCGCGACGATGTTCTGCACCTCGGTCGGATGCTGGGTGGATGACAGTACATGCATCGCGCCGTCGTCCTGCGGCAGCGCGATCGCGATCTGGCCTTCGAGATAGAAATGATCCTGGCCACCGACTTCCATCGTGCCTTGCAGGCGATGCGGCGCCTGCGGCAACTGCGTGCGTGCTTCGCCACGCACGACGAGCTGGCTTGGGATCACGAAACTGTGCGCCGTGAGCGCACTGCGAATGTCGAGGATCGGTGGCAGTTCCTCGTATTCGACGCGCGCCTTCGCCGCCGCGCGTCGTGCCGCGTTGTAGCTCGTCGCTGCGACCGCGAACAGGGTTTGGCCCGCGTACTGCACGAGTCCGTCGGCAAAAATCGGGTCATCGTGCACGATACCGCCGTAGTTGTTCTCGCCGGGCACATCGCCCGCACGTACGACCGCGACCACACCGGGCGCGGCCAGCACGGCAGACAAGTCCATCGACTTGATCCGGCCGTGGGCGATGCGGCTGATGCCGAACGCCGCGTGCAAGGTGTTCGGCGGCAACGCCACATCGTCGGCGTACTCCGCACGCCCGCTCACGTGCAGATGCGCGCTTTCGTGGCGAATCGGTTCGCCGACGACGGCAGCGCCGGCCGGCAGTTCGGTGTTGGCGGAAAGATCGTTCATGTTTTCGCCACCGGCAAAAAACAAGACAGAATTTCCACCGCGAAAGACGCAAAGAGCGCAAAGTAAGAAAATTCATCTCCAAGGCTTTTCTTTGCGTCTTTTGCGTCTTTCGCGGCGAATGCTTTGGCTAGTCTTGCTTTCATGCCGACACCTCGGCGGCATGCGTGCGCAGCGCAGACTGGTGTGCGGACTGTTCGAGGAAAAACCGACGCAGCAGATTCTGCGCACCGGTCAGGCGATACGCGGCGCTCGCGCGCATATCGGTCAGCGGCTTGAAGTCCTCGGCGAGTTCTGCGCAGGCGCGTTCAACCGTCGCGGACTCCCAGGCGTGGCCCCGCAACACGGCTTCGGTGCGCGGCGCGCGCGCGGGAATCGCCGCCATGCCGCCGTAGGCGATGCACACTTCAGCGACGCGATCACCGTCGAGTTCGAGCACGAAGGCGGCGCAAACCGCAGAAATATCCTGATCGATGCGCTTGGAGAGTTTGTAACTCGCGATGCCCTGCTGCGTGCGCGGTGCGGGTATCGTCACGGCGACAACGAATTCGCCGCGTGCCAGATCCTTTTTCATGTAGCCCTGATAGAACGCTTCGAGCGGCAATGTGCGCGTGCGCGCGCCGTGGCGCAATTCGATCTGCGCGCCGAGCGCGATCAGCGCCGGCATCGCGTCGCCGATCGGCGAGCCGTTGGCGATATTGCCGACCAGGGTGCCCGAATTGCGCACCGGCGGCGAAGCAAAACGTTGTGCAAGCTCGGCGAGCGCCGGATATTTCGCGACGATCGCCTGCCAGCCATCGGTAAGTGAAACGCCGGCGCCGATGCGCAATGCACCTTTGTCGACGTCAATGCGCTGCAGCTCGGCGACTTCGCCGATATAGACGATCGGCGGCAGCTCGCGCAGATGCTTGGTCACCCACAAACCGACATCGGTGCCGCCGGCGAGCAGCAGCGAATCGGGCGCGGCATCGAGCGTCGCGGCGAGTTCGTCGACGCTGTGCGGTGCGCGGAATCCCGGCAACGCAAGCGACGCATCGCGACGCAGGTTGCGCAAGGCATCCACATGCGGCTTCGACTGCGCCTCGCTGCGCGACCAGCGCGCGGGCGAGGCGTAGCCGTCCATGGTGCAGCCCGCATCGATGATCGGCCGATAGCCGGTGCAGCGGCACAGATTGCCGGCAAGCGCTTCGACCACCGCATCGCGGCCCGGTTTTTCGTTGTGCTGGTACAGGGCTTCGTTTTGATACAAAGCAAATAGGCTCATCACAAAACCCGGCGTGCAGAACCCGCACTGCGAGGCGTGCTGATCGACCATCGCCTGCTGCACCGGATGCAGGCGTTCGCCGTCGGCAAGACTCTCGACCGTGACCAGTTCCTTGCCGTCGAGCGTGGGCAGGAAGCGGATACAGGAATTGATCGCGCGGTAGCGCACGCCATCGCCGTCGAGCTCGCCGAGCACCACGGTGCAGGCGCCGCAATCGCCTTCCGCGCAACCTTCCTTGGTGCCGGTGCGGTGCGCGTGCTCGCGCAAGTACTCAAGCACGGTTGTGGTCGGCGACAGGCCGGAGACTCCGACGACTTCGCCGTCGAGCACAAAGCGGATCGCCTGGTCGGCGGTGGCGTTCATCGATTCAACTGCCACGGTAGGTGGAATAACTCCACGGCGACACCAGCAGCGGCACGTGGTAGTGCTGATCCGCATGCGCGATGCCGAAACGGATCACCACCTCGTCGAGAAACGCAGGTTCGGGCAGGCTCAAGCCCGCCGCGCGGAAATATTCGCCGACATAGAACGTCAACGTGTAGCGTCCAACGCGTAGCGCCTCGCCTTCGAGCAGCGGCGAAGGCGCGCGGCCGTCGGCATTGGTGCGAAAACTCGCGAGCGGTTGCGCGGATGCGGCGTCGAGCGCATGCAATTCCACGCGCAATCCGCGCGCCGGTGTTCCCGTCGCGGTGTCGAGCACGTGTGTGGTGAGTTTGCCCATACCCTCATTCCGACGACCCAGCCGTCGCTTCCTGCCGGCGGCCCATCCGCCGGTAGCTTTCATTTCTGCTGCAAGCTGCCATTGTGTACAAAACATTATCGTTCAGTGCAAGCACTTCATGTTGAGCGCGGTCGCGGCATCGTCTACATTCGGCGCATGAACTCCATCGAAAACTTCATCCGCGGCATCCCCAAAGCCGAGCTGCATCTGCATATCGAAGGCACGCTCGAACCCGAATTGATGTTCGCGCTCGCGCACAAACACGGCGTCAAGCTCGCGCACGCCTCGGTCGAGGAGCTGCGTGCGGCGTACCAGTTCGACGACCTGCAGTCGTTCCTCGACCTGTACTATGCCGGCGCCGCGGTGCTGCGCGACGAGGACGATTTCCATGCACTCACGCTGGCCTACCTGCGCCGTGCACATGCCGATGGCGTCGTGCATGTGGAAATCTTTTTCGATCCGCAGACGCACACCGAGCGCGGTATTGCATTCGAGACCGCCCTCAACGGCATCCGTCGCGCGCTGGCCGACGGCGAACGCGAGTTCGGCATCACGCATCGATTGATCCTGTGCTTCCTGCGCCATCTGAGCGCCGATGACGCAATGCGCACCCTGGAACAGGCGCTGCCGTACAAGGACATGATCGCCGCCGTGGGCCTGGATTCCTCCGAGCGCGGCCATCCGCCGTCGAAATTCACTGCGGTGTTCGAGCGCGCACGCCGCGAAGGTTTTCTCAGCGTCGCGCATGCGGGCGAGGAAGGGCCGCCCGCGTATATATATGAAGCGCTCGATCTGCTCAGGGTGTCGCGCATCGATCACGGCGTGCGTTGCGAGGAAGACCCGGTGCTGGTCGAACGCCTCGCGCGCGAAGGCATGCCGTTGACCGTATGCCCGTTGTCCAACGTGAAGTTGCGCGTCTACCAGCGCATCGAGGATCACAACCTCAAGCGCCTGCTCGATCGCGGCCTGCGCGTGACCGTGAACTCGGACGACCCGGCCTATTTCGGTGGTTATGTCGCCGACAACTATCTGGCGCTGCAGCGCGGGCTGAACCTGTCGCGCGACGACATCGCCCAACTCGCGCGAAATTCGATCGATGCCTCGTTCATCAGCGCGGACGCCAAGCGTAAGTGGCTTGGCGAAATAAACTGCTTTGTTTCCGCGTATTGAATCGATGGGCTGAGCTGGCCGGGATAGTCTTGATCCTCGAAAAACGAAAACACCGGCGCCGTCATGCAGCGGCGCCGGTATGCTTGGCGAACAGCGCTTTGGACTACTGGCAAACCAGCCCGTTGATATTCGCCAGGCGCGTCCATTGCCGCGTGTTGGTACCGGCAGGGCCATTGATGCCGACACCGGTTGCGCCGTTGTAGCTGAAGTTCAGCGTGTTGCAATTAGCGAAGCTGAAACTCATCGTGCCCCAGGGGTTCGGCGTGATGGGCGGGGTGAAGTTGCCGGCAAAACCGCCGCCCGTGAAGTATCGAACCGGTGCATTGATGACCTGATAGCCGTTGGTGACTCCGACGGTCTTCCCCTGAATCGGTATCGTCGTTTGCGCTGCCAGCCAAAACGGCAAGCCGAGATTGTCGAATGTGTACCACGTCGCGGCAAAGACGCGGTTGGCCTGGTCGCCGATGTCGTAGACCTCGATCAGCATGCCCTCGCCGCCGTGCGCGTTGTCGTACCAGGGACCGCTCACGTAGCCGCTGATTTCCAGGGGATTGGAAGCGGAAGGATAATTATTGAAGTTCGCCGGATTGTAGGCCGGGATATTAAGCGCGCCGATAATTTCGTGGCCGCCGCTGTCTTTGGTCAGCGTATCGATGCTGAGCGTGAACGCCTGGTTGAAGTTGGGTGCGTTGGCATTGGTGTCGCCGTAGAAATAGTCGAGTACGTAAACGCTCGAGAAGCTCAACTGACCGGCCGGCGGCGTATCCGAATACACGGTGTTCGGATCCTGCGGCAGGCGCGGCGGGTATTGCACGCTGCTCGCGTTGGTCAGCACGATGCTCGGGAAAAACATGTAGCTGTTCGATAGCGCCGGCCGGTCGATTTCGAGCAAGGTTGCCGATACGCCGCCGCTGCACGGCACGCGCCATACAATGAACGTATCGGTTTCGGAAATGGGATGGCCGCCGTTGTCGTAGCCCGCCAGAGTCAACGTCGTCTGCCGCGCATTCGGGTCGCTGTTCGCCTGACCGTATGGCAGGCCATCGGCGAGACAACTCGGCGGATAGGCGCGATATGGGTTCACGTAGCCGCCGCTCAGCACGCTGGATGCAGCGACCGCACTGCCGGTCGCCGCAGCGGCGACGTGCAACCGTGCAGCGCTGGCTTGTGCCTGATGTGCGGCGACCGCCGCCTGCACCGCCGCCGTATTGAGTGTGGGTGCTTTGGCATTGTCGGCGGCGCCGGCACTAAAGACCGTAGCGAAGGCGAAGGCGCCGATACTGGCGCGTAGCATGATAACAAGCGTGGATTTCGGCATGAGAGAATTCCTCGACTCAAAGCGGTGGTACGACGACTGTGCACTACGCGCAACTTACCCAGCGTGAACAGGATGTCAATGCCAGCCGCACGTCCACCAGTACCAGGGCAAACGTATGACCCTCCAGCTTGTTGACATCGGCGCCAATCTTACCCACGAATCGTTCATGCACGATCTCGATGGTGTGCTCGCACGCGCGCAGGCGCACGGCGTTGCCCAACTCGTGGTCACGGGCGCCAGCGCGCAAGGTTCACGCGATGCGCTCGCGCTCGCACAGGCACATGCGGGCGTGATGTACGCAACCGCCGGCGTGCATCCGCATCACGCCAGCGATTTCGACGCCGAAACCGAAGCCCTGCTGCGTGAGTTGCATGCCAGGCCCGAAGTCGTTGCGGTCGGCGAAACCGGTCTCGACTACAACCGCAACTTCTCGCCGCGCGCAGCCCAGTTGTTCGCGTTCGAGCGGCAGCTGCAACTGGCGATCGACTGCGGCAAGCCGCTGTTCCTGCATCAGCGCGACGCGCATGCGGATTTGATCGCCTGCATGGACGGCATGCTCAATCAGAGCGGGCGCGGCCGCGTTGGTCGCGCTGTGGTGCATTGCTTCACCGGCGACAAAGCCGAACTGTTCGGCTACCTCGACCGCGATTTTTATATCGGCGTCACCGGCTGGATCTGCGACGAACGCCGCGGCCTGCATCTGCGTGAACTGGTAAAAAGTATACCGGCCGACCGCCTGATGCTGGAAACCGATGCGCCCTACCTGCTGCCGCGCGATGTGAAACCGATGCCTGCACATCGACGCAACGAGCCGATGTATCTGGCGCATATCTGCGCCGAAGTCGCGCGCGACCGCGGCGAGGACATGGCCGTTACCGCGGCGAATGCGACGGCAGCGGCGCGGGCATTTTTCGACTTGCCGAGGTATCCGGCAGCGATCCACAAGGAGTGAATCGCGGCGGCAACAGCGCCGCCGCGATTACGCTCAGAAAAACTCACGCGTTCGGTGAGACCAACGGGCAGATCAGCACACTTCCGGTGACGATTTCGTACGGGTTGTCCGCACCGGGATTGATCTGCTCAAACATGCCGGCGGCCTCGCCGGCATCCAGATCGGTCGCACTCTTGATCGGTGTGAAATTTAGGCTCTCTATAACGTTGAATTTGTACACGACCAAAATAATCTTCCACGGCCCCTTGAACTCGCCAGCCGTGCCGTTTTTCCCCAGCCCGGGTGCGCCGGGCAGTATGTGATCGTGATAGACAAACGGTGGCGGAAGGCCCGGGTGATAGCAGGGATCGCACTGGGGTTTATAGCCGGATGGCAAGACGCGCTCACCCTGGCCCAAGGTGCCATCACCAATCGGGTAGACGACCAGATACAACTCCTGCGCGTGCGCGAGCAGATTCGGATTCGGGTTGGTGATCATGTGCGGCCCGATCATGTAGTAGGTCTGTCCGTCGACATACGTCGGGTCGATAGAGGGCTTGGCGGCGCTCGCGATACCTGCGCTGCCAAGATAGGAAATCACGAGCACGAACATTAGTGCGGCGCGGGATAGCAGGCGCCGGCCAGTGGACTTGTCGAACAAGATGTCAAACATGGCGTGATCCTCAAGTGGATAGGTTCGGCAGCAGACTGCCGTACGCAGCTCCCGGATACGGACGAACGCCATGCTTGAGAGCGACGGCACGGAATTCGTATTGCGTGTCGTAGTTCAACTTCTGCTGTTGGCGATTACACGAAGTTGGATTTCCGATAGCGGTTTCCGTGGAACGCGCTTCGCTGCTGGCGGAATCTACCGCCGGTACACCGGCGCAACGAACCGATGTATCTAGCGCACATCTGCGCCAAGTCGCGCGCGACCGCCGCGGTAGGGCCATCCTTGGCCTTGTTGCTCCAACCCGTTGTGATTTGCCTCATTGGCGCGCGGGCGTATCGACCATGGCCAGCGCCGGCGTGCTAGCCGACGTATCGCGCACGAAGGTGACGCTCGGCGCGCCGCGCATGCACTCGCGGTGGGCGTAGTGCAGGATCATTTCGCGGCCCGCATTGATGCTGTTGGCGTTATTGGTTTCGAGCACTTCGCCGACGGCGGCGTGGCTGGGCAATTGTTCGTTGCTGCAATTGACGACGAGCGCGGCGTTGTTGCGCACGGCAACGACGGGCAGCGAAGTTTCGCCGGCTTGAACGATGGCGCTGGTGCTGATCGCGGCGAAGCTGACGACGATGGCAAGTAGTTTGGCGTTCATGGCAGTTCCTTGGGTTGGATGGGGTAGGTGGTGGTCTTTGTCGCACTACGACATTTGGGCACTGACTCAATTCGTTCTCTGCTGGATGACGGAAGCCGCAGGTGAATTGAGGGGTAGAATCGTCACAACGGTTGTCTCGGGTTGGTGATGCCGGGGCGGTCTTGCTCCGGTGGTTGCAATGTCGCGCAGGCTCGGCGGCAATGCTTGAGGACGTCGCGTTGAAGTCGTGTTGAATGCGTTGGAGCAGCGCGAGCGAAAGCTTGGGAAAAGCTTAGGGGCTCTCGCTGGAAATCCAACATATTGATTTTGTTATACTTGTTTCACTGGCTCGGCGAGAGGGATAACGCTTGACGGACGAGGAAAACAACGCCGCACAGAGCTGGATCGTGTTCGATCAGGTCGAAATCGACCTGTCCGGACGACGCCTGTTCGTGGCCGGGGCCGACATGCCGCTGGAACCCAAGGCGTTTGCCGTACTTGCCTTGCTCGCGCGCCACCCCGGCCGCGCGTTTGGCCGCGACGAGATCCTCGATGCGGTGTGGGGCCATCGCCATGTGACGCCGGGCGTGCTCAATCGCGTGATCACCCTGCTGCGTCAAGCGCTTGGCGAAAGCGCGCAGCGGCATCAATATCTGCACACCTTGCATGGCGTCGGCTATCGCTTCGATGCGCAGGTGCGCTTTGCCGCGGAGCGTGCACACGCCGATACGCGCACGCCCATCGCGCTCGAAACCGCCGATACCGATCCGACACCCGGCGGCGAGCCGATCACGGAAACACCGGCCGCGCTGGTGCAGGCCGAATCGACGTCCGAATTCAACGCGTCGGATGCAGCGCGCGCCAACGTTGAAGCAGTTCCTGCACCGGCCATTGCTTTGCCCCAACCGGCAGCCGCAAGCCGTAAATCCACGCCATGGAAATGGATCGTAATTCTCGTCGCGATACTCGCAGCGGCATGGTTCTGGTCGACGCACAACTCAACGCCACAACCACTGACCGCGGTGGCGCAGCCGACGCTTGTAGTGCTGCCGCTGCATCCGGTCGGCAACGCCGCGAACGAGACCGCGCTCGCCGAGGGCTTGAGCGAGGAGTTGATCACGCGCTTGTCGCGCGTCGATGGTTTGCACCTGATCTCAAACACCTCGGCAACGCTTGCGCAGTCCGGCAAATTCGATCTGCCACAGCTCGCCAACAAGCTGAAAGTGACGCATGCGCTCGAAGGCAGTCTGCGTGAGGACGGCGATCAATTGCGCATCGACCTGCGCTTGATCGAAGTACCCGGCGGCAACACGTTGTGGGCGCAAAATTACGACCGGTCCATCGCCAATGTATTCGCGCTTGAAAGCGATATCGCCCAGGCAGTCGCAGGCGCGCTGACCCTGCGCCTGGGACTGGCAGCGAATGCAAGCCCGGGCGATACCGATCCGGAATTGTTCCGCGAGTACCTCGAAGCGCGGAGCGTGCAGCGCCTACAGGATCGGGAAAAAAGCATCGCGATGCTGCGCACGATCATCGCCAAGGCGCCGGATTATGCGCGGGGCCACGCTTCGCTTGCGCGGACACTCGCCAGCAACATACGCACGACTCTTGCATCACCCGGCGAGATCGAAGAAGCCCGGCGCGAGGCCGCACGCGCGCTGGAACTCGATCCCAGCCTCGCCGAGACACAAACCGCATTGGCGATCCTGGCTTGCCGGGCCGCGGACTGGGCGCGCTGCGTCGAATTGTTCAAGCACTCGCTGGCGCTTGATCCGGCCGACTCCGATTGCCGCACCCTGTATGCATATTGGCTGGCCGCGTTGGGGTATCTCAAAGAAGCGCTCGGCGAGGCCGAAATCGGATCGGCATCCGACCCGCTGAGCGTCAACAGCAGCTTCGTGCATGGCCGCGTACTGGACACGCTCGGACGGCATGATGAAGCGAAACGGTTTTTCGACCTTGCGCCATCGACAGGGTGGAGTAGCTACGCGAAATGGTTTAACGCATTTTGGCGCCATGACGTCACCGCCGCCCGCGAGCTGGCGAACCTGATGCCGGAAAGCGACGGATTCCGGGAATCGTATCTCGCCGCAACCGAGACGCTGATCGACCCGTCGCGCTGGACCCAGGCGATGCCGTTGATCGACGCATCGGAGCGCAACACCGGGCGCACGAATATCACCCGGCTGATAGCTCCCAATCCCGATTACGCCACGCTGATCCCCGCGCTCGAAAAAATGCTGCGCGATGGCTTTCCGAGCTACTACCTGCTGTTATGGATGCCCGAATATCCGACGCTGCGCCGCGATCTGGCTTTCCAGGATTTCCTGCATCGCACACGCATCATCGATTACTGGCGTGTTCACGGCTGGCCGGCGCAGTGCAAACCCGAGGGTGATGGCGCGCGCTGCGAATAGACACGGACCGTTTCGACAGCGGTAGGGCCTTCCCTGGCCTTGTCGCTCCAAACCGTTGTGATTTGCCTCATTGACGCGCGGGCGTATCGACCATCGCCAGCGCCGGCGTGCTCGCCGACGTATCGCGCACGAAGGCGACGCTCGGTGCGCCGCGCATGCACTCGCGATGCGCGTAGTGCACGATGACTTCACGGCCCGCATTGATGCTGTTGGCGTTATTGGTTTCGAGCACTTCGCCGACGGCGGCGTGGCTAGGCAATTGTTCGTTGCGGCAGTCGACGATGAGCGCGGCGTGGTCGCGCACCGCAACGGTCGGCAGCGACGTTGTGCCGGATTGACCGGCGGCGTTGGCGTTGATTGCAACAAAAGCGATGATGGTGGCGCTGATCCTGATGGCCTTGGCGTTCATGGCGTTCCCTCCTGGCTGGTTGAAGTTTGAAACCGGTCCTTCGTTACACATGCTTCCTGCTTGATTAGTAATTCAGGATTGCGCGCGAGAAATGACACGGCTCGTCGTCGCCGGCCGGATCGAGGGCGATGCGCACTACATCAAGCGCACACACATCCTTGACTACTGGCGCGCGCACGATTTCCCGCCGCTGTGCAAGCCCGAGGGCGATGGCGCACGCTGCGAATGATTCCCGGCGCATCGAAACGCGCCGGGTGAATCGATGGCGACGGGGCGGGGCGATTCTTCGCGCTGGAGTAAAACCCGCCGCCGGCTCGGCCAACTCGATCACGGCGTCGCGCGCGCGTGGACATTCCGAGGCACATCCTGCGCTGGCCTCAGGGGACGCGCAGGCGCCCCTTGTTCCTGCGCGCCGCGGCGCCGAGTCCCGCAAACAGCAGAGCGAGCAACCACAGTGCTGCCTTATCGAGCGCCGGCGCGGCCACCGGAGCTTGCGCGGCGGAGGCAATGACCACACTGACGGTCGCCATCGCCGACGCGAACGTACCGTCGCCCGCGTACGTCGCGATCACATTGTGCGTGCCTGCCGCGAGCGTGGAGACGCTCAACGCGGCGATGCCATTGCCGTCCAGATTGACCGAACCGATTACCGTGCCGCCGTCCTTGAATATCACGCTGCCCGTAGGCGCAACCGCTGCCGCCGGAGCCGATGCTGGCGACGACGCACGGCGTTCAATTGTTTCGACGGCCGTCGGGTTCGTCGCCGCTCCGTTCACCGTCGCCGTCAGCAGTACGCTCTGGCCCTGGCTGATCGTTGCCGGCGACGCCGTCAGCGTCATCGTCACTGGAGTGAGCGGCGCGGCGTTGACGGTGAGCGTCGTCGTCACCGGCGAACCAGGCGTGGCATAACTTGCCGTGTCGCTCGGTACGAAAGTGGCCGACAACACCTGATTCGCGCCGACGTTGAGTACCGTGCCCGCGGCGGGCGTGTAGGTGAAGGTGCCCGCGACCGGATTGCCGTTCGAGGTCGCCGTCGCGTTCAACTGCGCCGCGCCCAGCGCGGTGCCGTAGGCAATCGGCGCAGGCGCGGGCCATGCCAGCAACACCGGCACCGGATTCGTCACCGTTTTAGCGAAGGTGGCCGTCACCGTGCAGCTGGCGTTTACAGCACCGGTAATGTAGCTGTTGACGCCACTGGTCGTGGACGTGCCGCCGCAGCCACTGATCGTTTGCGTGACATAGCCCGCGTTCGGCGTGGCAGTGCAGGTGCTGGTCGCGCCGGCGTTCACCGGGCTCGCGCAGACGAGGCTGCCGGTGCCGATCGGCGCGGCCACAGCGGAGACGGTGTAGGTCGTCGGTACCGCCGCAGCGAAGGTTGCGGTGACCGTGCAATCGGCGTTCACCGCGGCAGTCGTGTAGGTGTTGGCGCCAGTCCCCGTGGGCGTGCCGCCGCAGCCACTGATTGTTTGCGTGCCATAGCCCGCGTTCGGCGTGGCAGTGCAGGTGCTGATCGCGCCGGCGTTCACCGGGCTGGCGCAGACGAGGCTGCCGGTACCGGCAGGACCGGCTACGGCGGTGACGGTGTAGGTCGTCGGTACGACGGCCGCAAATATCGCCGTCACCGTGCAATCGGCGTTGACTGGACCGGTGGTGTAGCCGTTGACGCCCGTGGCCGTGGCCGTGCCGCCGCAGCCACTGATGCTTTGCGTGACCTGGCCGGCGACCGGCGTGGCAGTGCAGGCACTGATCGCGCCGGCGTTTACCGGGCTGGCGCAGACGAGGCTACCGGCGCCGGCCGGGGTGGCTTGGGTGGTGACCGTGTAGCTGACCGCAGCAGTACACCGCGTGGACCACGGGGTGTCTTGGGTCGCGGTATTCCAGGCCTGATCGTTCGTGCTCGGAGGGTTGGCCGCAGGATCGAGGTAATTAGGGCACAGCGCGCTTCCCCGCATAGCCAGGCGGCTCGGGTTCGGCACGAGTGGTGCCGGGCCGGTCAGTTGGTTAACGGGGACATAAAAACTCTCCAGCTTGTTCAAATCCGAGAGCGAAGGTATCGCGCCGGTCAGCTGGTTGGAGCCGACATCGAAGGTAACCAGATTGGTCAAGCCCGAGAGGGGCGGTATCGGGCCGGTCAGCTGGTTGGCGCCGACTTCGAAAGTGGCGAGACTGCTCAAGTCCGAGAGCGAAGGTATCGGACCGCTCAGCTGATTTTCGAAGGCCTCGAAATCAAACAGATTGCTCAAGCCCGCAAGCGAAGGTATCGGACCGCTCAGCTGGTTGAAGCTGACCTGGAAGATGATGAGACTGCTCAAGTCCTTGAGCGACGGTATCGGGCCGGTCAGCTGGTTGTAATTGGCCTCGAAAAAGATCAGAGCGCTCAAGCCGGAGAGCGACGGTATCTGGCCGCTCAGCTGATTGTTGGTGACAATGAAAGCGCCCAGTTTGCTCAAGCCAGAGAGCGATGGTATCGGGCCGGTCAGCTGGTTGTTTTCGGCATAGAATCCACTCAGATTGCTCAAGCCCGAGAGCGAAGGTATCGGGCCGGTCAGCTGGTTGTTCCAGACCTCGAAACCGGCCAGTTCAGTCAAGGCGGATAGCGGGGGCAGAGTGCCCGATAGGTGCTTCTCGTAGAGAATGATCATTCTCACGTGGCTTTGCGTGCCATCGCAGCTGATGCCCTCCCAATTGCACTCGGTGCCAGGCGCGCCGTTCCAGTTGATGCTGCTGGTCCAGCCGGTGCCATTGGTCTGGGCGTACAGGTCGAGCAATGCCTGCCGCTCGGCAGTCGGGATCGCGGCCTGGGCGACGCCAGCCAAGATCAGGATCGCAAGGGCGAACAGACTTCTGACACTACCTTGCATCGGGTTTCACCTAGCGAGCAAATTCGGGTGCGATGAATCGCATAATTACATTGCGCGCGAGCGTCGCCATGCGAAAGCCCCCAGCAGCGCGGCAAGCAGGAGCAGCATCGGCCACGCGAGGCTTGGTGCGGGTTGCGCGGCCGCAGCGATCGCTGCGCGTGTGGCGACGAATACGTCCCCCGGATCGTTGATGTCGAGCTTGCGTCCGAAGTACAGCCGCGTGCCGTCCGCCGACAGCGAGGAGCGCGTTTCCGAGGCGGTGGTGTTGATGTTGAGATTGTTGATGCGCACCGGTGCCGACCACTGCGAATGCGTATTCAGGCGGTTCGCGACGTAGATGTCCTGGTCGAACGCGGTTCCGCCGGCGCGGTTCGAGCTGAATACGATCTCGAGGCCATCGGAGCGCACGCTCGGCATGCGGTCGTCGGCGGCGGTGGACAATTCGGCTAGGCGCACGCCCGGCCCGAAGCTGCCATCATTTGCCCGCTGGCTTGTGTAGATGTCCTGGCCCTGGCTGTCGGGATAGCCGTTGCTCGAGAAGAACAGGAAGGTGCCCTCGGCCGTCGTCACCAGCGAGGGGCTGAATTCTGCGCCCGCGGTGTTCGGGCCGTTCGGATAGCAGCCGAGGTTGGCCGGCGTCGCCCAGACATTGGCCGCGCCTTCAGTGCTCAGGAAGATGTCGCCGGCCGACGGGCCGCCTGTCGGCGGCGGCGGCGGCGTGTCGCCCGCATAGCAGTCGAAATAGGTCGCCGTTGTGTGCGCGTTGTCGACCTGCACCGAGCTTACGAACAGCAGCTGGTTGCCGGGCAGCGGCGTCGGGCAGTAATCGAACTCGCCCGAGTTCACCGGGGCAGCCAGGTTTTCGGCCCCGCCCCAAGCCGACTGCAGCGTGGCGCGGAACGCGCGCCAGATGTCCTGCTTGCCCAGGCCCCCGGCGCGGCTCGAAGCGAAGTACAGGGCCAAGCCGTCCGGGGATTCGATCGGACAGCCTTCGGCGGCGGCCGTATTGATCGCGACGACGGACTGCGGATCGCCCCAGGGTCCGAAATTCTGTGCGCTCGCCGTGCCAGCGCCGGCGGCGAGCAGGGCGGCAATGAGCGGGGTGATGCGGGCACAATTCATGGCATTTCCTTGTCTGGGTGGTCGGGAATCCATCGTCTTCATCCGCGCAGCCGCCGGTTGTTGCGCAAGCTGCGTCGGGCAACGCGCCGTGGGCCGCAGAAGGCCAACGACGCGACGCGGCACAAGCGTCGGCAGATATCTCCGCCGACCGCAGCTTGACGGCGTGCGACAAAACAGCGAAATGGGACGTACACTTGAGTTGAGTGGGGGCGGTTCTCCGCGGGAGATCGGCGGGCCGCCGATGCAGAGAGATTCCGGTCTTCTCCGCGTCCATGCTTGAGGCGGACTTGCGGGACAATGTGAGAAAGCGTTTGGAAATATGTGAGGCGTGCGGGTAGGCACGCACACGGGGTCGTCAACGGATTGATTCGCGGACTTTGCGAATACGGGGCAGGAATCGGGGTTGAAATGGCTGGCATGACGGAAACCGACGCAGACGCGAAGTGGCTGGCCTTCGACGCGGTCGAGATCGACACGGCGGGCCGGCGCCTATGGGTGAACCGCGTCGAGGTATCGCTGGAACCGAAGGCATTCGACGCGCTGGTGCTGCTCGTTGAACGCGCCGGCCGCGTATGCACACGCGATGAACTGCTCGATGCGGTCTGGAGCCATCGGCATATCACCCCGAGCGTGCTCAGCCGTGTCATCACCATGCTTCGGCATGCGCTGGGCGAGCAAGGCGACGAGCCGCGTTATCTGCATACGGTGCACGGCATCGGCTATCGCTTCGATGCCGACGTGCGCGCAGTGCCGCGCGCGCGCGCGCGGGAAGACCGCGGCGCCGTTGCGGCCGAGGTATCCGTACCCGACGCGAGCCGGAGCGTCGACGAGGCTCCGCTCGCGGTGGCCATACCGGCAGACGCGAAGGACGCCGATGCGGCGCCTCCCGCGCCGGCGCGCACGCGCAAGCCGTCAGTTGCGGCGCTCCTGCTGCTGTTCGCCCTGCTCGCCTTCGCCGGCTGGAAGCTGTGGCCATGGACGCAATCCGCGGCGACGACGGATGCCGCAGCCGCGACGGAACAGCGCAGCATCGCCGTGCTGCCGCTGGTCAATACCGACGGCAGCGCCCCGCAATTCCTGTCCGACGGCTTGTCGGAAGACCTGATCATCATGCTGTCGCAATTCGAAGGCTTGAAGGTGATCAGCCGCAGTTCGTCGTTCCACTTCCGCGACAGCAAGGAAGATAGCAAGGCCATCGGCGCGAAGCTCGGCGTCGGCCACCTGATCGAGGGCAGCGTGCAGCGCATCGGCGATGACGTGCGCATCGGCATCCAGCTGGTCCGCACCGCCGACGGCAGTACGCTATGGACGCAGCGCTTCGACCGGACGTACAAGGATCTGTTTGCCCTGCAAGATGAGATCGCACTGGCCGTCACCGGCGCGCTGCAGATCAAGCTGCTGCACAGCATGCCCAGCGCGATCGAAACCGGGCGCCCGGCCAGCGGCAATCTCGAGGCCTACAACGCTTATCTGCGCGGCACGTATTACATGGGCGGCCAGGACATGCGCCGCGCCATCGAGCAGTTCGCCGAAGCGACGCGATTGGATCCGAACTATGCACAAGCGTGGTCGTGGCTCGGATTCTGGCGCACCCAGTTCGCGCGCTACAGCCTCAACGGTGACGAGGCGCGTGCGGCCTACAAGCAGGCTCGCCAAGAGATCGAGACCGCATTGAAATTGACGCCGAACTACGGTCACGCGCATGCCCACTACGCGAACTGGCTGAGCACGGCCGAGTACGACTGGAACGGCGCGCTCGCCGAATTCCGCACCGCGCTGTCACTCGTGCCGGACAACGATCCCACGCACGGCGCGATCAGCCGCCTGCAAACCACGCTCGGCAAGATCGAAGACGCGACCAGGGAGCGCCGCAAATACATCGACGGCGATCCGCTCGCCGGTTTCGCCCGCGTCTTTCTGGCCGAACTGCAAGCCGACATGGGCCGGCTGGACGAAGCCGAGGCCAGCCTGCGTGAAGCGGTCGAGATCGCGCCGAACGACGCCGACTGGTACGCCAGCGAACGCTCGTATCTCGCGATCTTGCGCGGCGACGCGGCAACGGCGCTGGCCGAAGCCACGCGCATGAGACCGGACGACCGGCGCGATCGCGCGCTGGCGCTGGCCGCGCAGATCGGCAACGACCGCGCGGCCGCCGACGCGGCACTGCAACACCTGATCGACGTCGAAGGCCAGGCCAAGAGCAACACCTATGCCATCGCCCGTGTCCATGCACTGCGCGGCAACGCCGACAAGACGTTCGAATGGCTGCAACGCGACTGGGATGGCCGCGGCACAGCCGTTTACTCGGCACTCGCCGACCCGCTGCTGCTGCGCTTCCGCGACGATCCGCGCTTCGCCGAGTACTGCAGGAAAGCCGGCTTGCCGCCGCCGTCCGAAAGCGAAGCGCTCGGCATCGACCAAATCCGCGCGGCCAACGCCACGAACCACTGAGGCTCGAATCGATGCGTCGAGGACGCTGCCGTCAGCACGGCGAATCCGATGGTGACGCAGGTCAACGCACGGGCAGGCCGCGTGCGATATCGAGTGCGTCGCGCTGCACGAGCGTATCCGCCGGCTCCGGGCCGGCGATCACCCTGACGACCAGCGCGCCGCGCCGGCACGCCTGATTCGCCAGATGCAGCACGCAGTCGCGCGCGTTGTAGGTCGATTGCAGCGTCGTCGTGCCGAGCAATGCGGCCACGTCCTGCAGCGGTGGCGCGCGCTCGACCGGACAGGCAAGCACGATTCCGCCGCTGGCGGCATGCGCCGCCGCGGCAACAGCGACGATCGCGAAAGTGGCGATGTGGTGGCGAATACGCATGACGGCTCTCCGATGGTTTTTCGGGCATCGCCGCGGCCGCTCACGCAGGCCGCGGCGTCTGCGGGTCATTCCGTGAGGCTCGCCGCGCTCTTCACTTCGCGTTGCTGCGCGACCGCGTTGGTCGGCTCGACGCCGGACACGATGTTGACGTACCCCGCACCGCGCTTGCACGCCTGCTTGGCGAGTTCGATCACGCGGCCGCGCGCGTTGTTGGTGGACTGGAAATTCGTCGTGCCGACGACGTTGGCAACGTCCTGCATGCTCGGCATGCGCGAGACCGGGCAGTTCAGCACGATCTTGCTGACCGGATCGCGGGCATGCGCCGAGAAGGCGGCGCTGGCGAAGATGATCGTGGCGATCAAGCGGGTCGTGTTCATGGCGATTTCTCGAAGGTTGGAGTGGCGCGCCGCGAGTGCTGCGCGTTCACTTGTATACTTCTGGAATCGGCGAAACGGAGTACAACCCGGCGATCGCCCACCGGTTGCAATTGGCGCCGAAGATTACGGCTGCGCCTTGTCGGCGCCTGCGCCGGCGAAGCTGCCCGCGGGACCCGCGAACACGACCGGACTCGCGAATCCGTCGGCCGACACGGCGCTGACGCCGAAGAACGAATCGTCGACGACCGTGTCCTTGAGCGTCGCCCTGCTCGCGTCGCCGACCCAGCGGCTGTGCTGCCATCGCGCCGCGGTCGTGTCGCGCCACCAGACGCGATAGCCGGCGGCGCCCGCGACCGGCTGCCAGTGGATCGTCGTGTCCGACCCGACGGCGCCCTCAATGTCGACGCCGCTCGGCGGCGCGGGCGCCGCGGCGAGCGACGCGAGCGTCAGCGCATTGAGCCGCGCGACTTGCGCGAGATAGGCGAAATCGACGCCATCGATCGTGTCGCCGTAACGCACGCCGTTCTCGCTGCGCAGGTCCTGATGCTGGCGCGTGTAGTTCTCGTGCGCCTCGGTCACGCGCACCGCGGGAAATCCGGCTTCGAGAAACGGCACCTGATCGCCGCCGCGACCGTAGCGGTCGGTGCGATAGACCATTTGCACATGGAAGTTCGTCAGATACTTTTCGGCCAGATCGGCGAGCATGCGCGCCACATTGCGGGACGGCGAATCGACCTCGCCGCCGTGATAGCGTCGATACTTGGCCTGGTCGAGCGTCTCGCTGCTCTTCGTGCCTTCCGAGAACACGCGCACCGTGGTGTTATCGACCACACCGTCCTGACCGTGCGTGTTGCCGACGATGTCGTTGTTGAGATCGGTCTCGACCTGCCAGCCCTGCTGTTTGGCGTAATCGGCGAGCACCTTGCCGCCGTACAGGCCCTGCTCCTCGCCCGAAAGTACGCCGTAGACGATCGTCGCTGAGAACTTGTGTTTCGACAGCACGCGCGCAGCTTCGATCACGGTCGCCGAGCCGGAACCGTCGTCGTTCGCGCCGGGCGCATCGCTCTTGGCATTCATCACGTCGGTCACGCGCGAATCCAGATGCCCGGAGATGACGACGACGCGATTCGGATCGGAGGTGCCGCGCTGGATCGCAACGACATCCATCACTTCGGTCGGCTGCGGAATGCGTGTGCCAGTGACGGTTTGCGCCGGCGTGACGATTTCCAGGCAGCCGCCGCAATCCTTGCCGATCGCGGCGAAGCGTGCCTGCACCCAGCGCCGCGCCGCGCCAATACCGCGTTTGTCGGATTTGGTATCGGACAATGTATGCCGCGTACCGAAACCGACGAGCTTGGCGATCGTCGCATGCAATTCGTCGGCGCTGACCTGCTCGGGAATTTCGCGCAGGCCCGCGGGCTCGTTCGGCGGCGGCATATCGGCGGCAGTTGCGCTACCAATCGTCAGTGCCAGTGCTGCCAGTGAAATCGTCATGCGCATGGACAAAATCCTCGGAGTGCTGAAGTCTCTACGAACGCAAACCCACGCCGCGATGAAGCAGATTCAGGCATAACGAACCGAGCACGATGGCGAACCCGAACATGATCGCGTAGGCCCAGACCAGATCGATATCCGACACGCCAAGCAGTCCGTAGCGGAACGTGCCGACCATGTACAGGATCGGGTTGAGGTGCGAAATTTCCTTCCACGGCGATGGCAGTTGGGCGACGTTGTAGAACACGCCGCCAAGATAGGTCAGCGGCGTGAGTACAAAAGTCGGAACGATCACGATGTCGTCGAACTTGCGCGCATAGATCGCGTTGACGAAACCGAGCAAGGCGAAGATCACCGCAGCGAGCAGAAACGTGCTCAGGGTGACGAGCGGATGGTACAAGTGGATTTTGGTAAAAAACAAGGAAATCGCCAGCACGATAATGCCGACCATGAAGCCGCGCAGCACCGCGCCGGAAACGTAGCCGCCGAGGATCGCCCAACTCGGCATCGGCGAGACCAGCATCTCCTCGACGAAGCGCTGGAACTTGGCGCCGAAGAAGGAACTCGTGATGTTGCCGTAGGCGTTCTGGATCACGCTCATCATGATCAGGCCCGGCGCGATGTATTCGACATAGGAAATGGGTGTGCCGTCCGGCCCTTGCGCGATCTGCCCGATGCGGCTGCCGATCAGCTTGCCGAAAATGATGAAATACAGGGTCATTGTGATCGCCGGCGGCAGCAGGGTCTGCACCCAGATGCGCAGGATGCGCACGACTTCGCGGCGTGCGACCGTGCCCAGCGCGATGAGATTGGCCTGGGCACTCATGCCGCGGCCTTGCCGTTGTCCAGCGTGCGGTCGACCAGGCGCACGAACAATTCCTCGAGCCGGTTGGCCTTGTTGCGCATCGAGGTCACCATGATCCCGCGTGCCGACAGCGTGGCGAACAGTGAGTTGAGGTCGTGTGCGCGAGACATCTCGGCCTCGAGCGTGTGGTCGTCGATGCGCGTGAGCTTTACGTCGGGCAGTTGCGGCAGCTCGCCGCAGACGCCGCGCAGATCGAGCACGAAAGTTTCCACGTCGAGCTTGCTGAGCAAATTTTTCATCGATGTGTTCTCGATGATCTGGCCACGATCGATGATCGTGATATTGCGGCACAACTGCTCGGCTTCCTCCAGATAATGCGTGGTCAGGATCACCGTGGTGCCGGCCGCGTTGATGCCCTCAATGAACTTCCACATCGAACGGCGGATTTCGATATCGACGCCCGCAGTCGGTTCGTCGAGGATCAGCAGGCGCGGCTCGTTCATCATCGCGCGCGCGATCATCAGACGCCGCTTCATGCCGCCGGAGAGCGTGCGCGTGATCGCGCGACCCTTGTCCCACAGGCCGAGCTGCTTGAGGTATTTTTCCGCGCGGACTAGCGCGATCTTGCGCTCGATGCCGTAGAAGCCGGCCTGATTGACGCAGATGTCGACCGGCGTTTCAAACAGGTTGAAATTGATCTCCTGCGGAACCAGGCCGATCATGCGCATCGCATCGCTGCGACGCGTGCGGATCGGGATGCCGAACACGCGCACGTCGCCGCTCGTCGCGTTGACCAGCGAGCTGATCACGCCGATCAGGGTCGATTTCCCGGCGCCGTTCGGACCGAGCAAGGCGTAGAAATCGCCGGCCTGCACGGTCAGCGAAATACCCTTGAGCGCCTCGACGCCGGTGGGATAGATCTTGCGTAAATCCTGGACTTCAAGCGCGGGGACGATCGGGGGAACAGTGCTCATGGCTGCGCAAACGGGGCTGAACGCGTAGTATAGCGACCCTTTGAGTTGAGCGGACTTCAAGCAATCGTGGCCGAACACTTTCCCCTGCGCCTGACCGATAGCCGCATGCTGGCCCCCAGCGTGCGCCATATGGCCTTCGAGCGCGCCGACGGCACGCCGTTCAACTTCATCCCTGGCCAGTTCGTGCAGGTGCATTTCAACTATGCGGACGGCAAGCCGACCAAGCGCAGCTACTCGGTCGCGACGGTCGGCGCGGGCGATGGCACGCCCGTGCAGCAGATCGAAATGGCCGTGTCGTATGTCGAGGGCGGCGCGGCGACGGATCTGCTCGGGCATTTGCAGCAAGGCCAGAACATCGACGGCAGCGGCCCTTATGGCCGTTTCTGCCTGATGGAGGGCGACAGCAACCGGCGCTATATCCTGGTTGCCACCGGCACCGGCGTGACGCCGTATCGCGCGATGCTGCCGCAGATCAAGCGCTTAATCCACACGCGAGATGTGCAAGTCGCCCTGGTCTACGGCGCGCGCAATCCGGGCGAATTGTTGTATGGCGACGAATTCGAGGCGTTCGCGCAGCAAAATCCACAATTCCACTTTTACGCCTGCTTCTCGCGCGAGGCGCGCGTGCACCCGCGCGCGCACGACCGCCGCGGGCACGTACAGGTCGCGCTCGACGAATTGCGGCCCAACGCCGAGACCGATATCGCCTACCTGTGCGGCAATCCGAACATGGTCGATCAGGCCTTCGCCCTGCTCAAGGACGCCGGCCTGTCGATTCCGCATATCCGCCGCGAGAAGTACGTTTCCTCGCGCTGAACCTCGCCGTCGCGCAGCGCACCATGTGTAAAGGACACTTGACACACGCCGTGCGTGTGATTACAGTCGCACCTGTCAAGCATGCTTTACACATGCAGCGGAGCTGGCTAGATGTCGCGCTACACCGAAAAACGCTATCGAACCCACGTACTCGTGGCGATGGCCGTCTACATGCTCCTGATGTTCCTGGCGTGGCCCTACGTCCGCCACGTATCGAGTCTGCCGTGGAAGATCGCGCTGACACTGGTGGTCGTGCTGCCGGTGGTCATCGTTATCTGGCTGATGGCCAAACGCGTCATGCACAGCGACGAGCTCGAACAGCGCCTGCATCTGACCGCGCTGAGCGTGGCCACAGGCGTGGTCTGCGCCGCCAGTCTGATCGGTGGTTTCCTGTGCGCAGCCGGTGTGCTGGCGCTCGACGGCGACGTGCTGATCTGGGTCGCGCCGGTGCTGTCCCTGCTTTATGGCGCGACGCACTTGTGGCTCGGGCGCCGCTATGGCGGAACGGGCTGCCTGTGAAAAATCGTGTGCGCGAACTACGCGAAGGCCCCGGCTGGTCGCAAGGCGATCTGGCCGAAAAGCTCGACGTATCGCGTCAGACCGTCAATGCGATCGAGACCGGCAAGTACGATCCGAGCCTGCCGCTCGCCTTTCGCATCGCCAAACTGTTTCGTCAATCGATCGAATCGATTTTCGCGCCCGGGAAGGAGTGAACCGTGACGATGAAAAAACTACTGCGTGCCGCGTTGCTATTGGTCGCGGCGATCCTGTTCTGGTATCAGTTTTTCAAGCCGGGCCACAGCGAGAACGTGGCGGCGCATCCGGCGACCGCGGCGGCGATTCCCGCCAACGCGCGCGAATTCACGCTCGGCACGCTTGCCTTCAAGGCCTGCGAGTTGAGCCAGAAGCATTCGGGCGCGACGACCGCGGCATTCTGCGCACCGTTCTCGGTGCCGGAAAATCGCGACAAGGCCGACAGCCGCAAGATCGACCTCAAGATCGCCCTGATCAAGAGCGAGGCCGAGCGTGCGGATACCGACATCGTCGTCTTCCTCGCCGGCGGGCCGGGTCAAGCCGCGGTCGAAACCTATCCGCAGATCGCTGCCGCACTCGCGCCACTGCGCAAGCATCACCATATCCTTCTGCTCGATCAGCGCGGCACCGGTCAGTCGCATCCGCTCGATTGCAAGGCGGACAAGACCGATGCGGCCGATGGCGACGAGATGGCCGACGGTTTCGACGCAGGCAAGGTCCGCGACGTCGTGGCCAAGTGTCTGGCGGAAGTCGAGCAACGCGCCGATCCGCGCCAATACACGACGACGATCGCCGCGCAGGACCTCGAAGACGTGCGCCAGGCGCTGGGTGCACCGCAGTTCGATCTGGTCGGTGTGTCCTACGGCACACGCATGGCGCAGCAATATCTGATGCGTCACCCGGATGGCGTGCGCAGCGTCGTGCTCGACAGCGTCGCACCGAACGAGCTGGTCTTGGGTCAGGAATTCGCGCAGAACCTGGAAGCGGCTCTCAAATCCCAATTTGCCTTGTGCATGCACAACGCTGCCTGCGCCAAGGCATTCGGCGATCCGTACGCCAGTCTGCTCAAGCTGCGCGATGCATTGCGCGGCAAACCCCAGGACTATTCGTTTCGCGATCCGGTGACGTTCGCCTCGACGACGATACATTTCACCGCGAGCCGCCTCGCCGGCCTCGTGCGCATGTTCGCCTACTCGCCGGAAAGCGCCGCGCTGCTGCCGCTGTCGATCGCCGAAGGCCTCAAGGGCAACTACACGCCGCTGGCCGGACAAACCCAGCTGCTGCAGGAAGACATGTCGACCACGATGAACGGCGGCATGCAGGCCTCGGTGATCTGCAGTGAAGACGCCGACCTTTTGCACGACGATCCCGACGAGGCGCAATCCCTGCTCGGCACGAGCCTGGTCGATGCGCTGCGCGCGGTATGCGCGGTCTGGCCGCATGGCACACGACCTGCGGACTTTCATGCGCCGATCAAGTCCGACAAACCTGTGTTCGTGCTCGAAGGCGAACTCGATCCGGTCACCCCGCCACGTTACGGCGAGCAGGTGATGAAGGGTTTGAGCAACGCGAAACTGCTGGTCGCCAGGGGTCAGGGCCATAACGTGATCGGTCGCGGCTGCATTCCGAAACTCGTCGGCGAGTTCGTCGACACCCTGCACGCAAAAACACTGGACGTGAGCTGCGCCGACGCGCTCGGCCCACTGCCAGCCTTGATCGACTTCGGCGGAGCCGCACCATGATCGACATCCAGGACCTGCACAAGGCGTTCGGCAGCGG
>NZ_DATBQK010000007.1:0-11966 GCF_036560865.1 Rudaea sp. | reverse complement strand
GCGCTGGACCTGTGCTATACGAAGGCACACGTCGATACCTTCGTCATCCTCAGCGGCGACTCGGATTTTTCCCCGCTGGTCAGCAAGCTGCGCGAGAACAACAAGACCGTGATCGGTGTAGGCGTGAAAAACTCGACGTCGGAACTGCTGATCGCCAACTGCGACGAGTTCATCTATTACGACGACCTGGTGCGCGTACAAAAAACGAGGCCGGCGCCGAAGAAGAAAGTCGAGGAAAAAAGCGCCGCGCCGGTCGCCGCGCCGAAACAGAAATCCGACGCCGCGAGGAAACAGGAAGCGTTCGACCTGGTGCTGGAAACAGTGGAAGCGCTGTTCGCCGAACGCGGCGAGGACGAAAAACTCTGGGGATCGATGATCAAGCAGGCCCTGAAACGGCGCAACCCCGGCTTCAACGAGAGCTACTACGGTTTCAAATCGTTCAACGCGCTGCTCGAAGAAGCCAAGGCGCGCAAACTGCTGGAGCTCGAACGCGATGAGAAATCGGGTGGGTATCTGGTAAAGGTGGGAGCCGTGGGATCGTGACGTCCGAAGCTGCCACGCTGTTCAACTACACCTTTTCGGTGACGCAGGCGAACCCACGGGCGCATATTCCGCCGACGATCCGCAAGATCGTCATCGTCGGCGGTGGCTCGGCGGGCTGGATGTGCGCGATGACCTTGGCGCAGTCGCTGCTACCCAAAGGCATTGAGGTCGAGGTGCTGGAATCGCCCGTGGTCGGCATCATCGGCGTCGGCGAAGGATCGACGCCGTGGCTGCGCGGTTTCTTCGACAGCCTCGGTATCGAGGAAGCCGAGTGGATGCCGGCGTGTCACGCCACCTACAAGTGCGGCATCACGTTCGACAAGTGGTGCACCAGGCCGGGCTTCGAGAGCTACTTCCATCCGTTCGCCTCGATGCTCGACAACCTGACGATGACGCAGTTCGTGAATAACGTGAATGCGCGCGTGAACGGCGCCGACGTGTACGCGCACCCGAATCGATTCTTCATTTCATCCACCCTGGCCGACCAGTGCCTCGCGCCGAAGCCGAATCGCAACTTTCCGTTCGACATCTGGTACGGCTATCACTTCGATGCCGTCCTGCTTGGCCAGTTCCTGCAGAAGAAGGCGATCGAGCGCGGAGTGAAATACAAGAGCTGCCACGTCAAGCAGGTGCAGGTGAGCGAGCGCGGCGACATTGCCGCGGTGGTCAGCGACGACGGCGAGACCATCGCGGCCGATTTCTTCGTCGACTGCACCGGGTTTGCCGGCCTGCTGATCCAGCAGACGCTGAAGACGCCGTTCCTCAGCTTCGCGAGCAACCTGTTCAACGACGCCGCGGTCGCCATGCCGACGCCGATCGGCGAGGACATCCCGCCGCAAACCGTATCGACCGCGCTGAAAAACGGCTGGGCCTGGAAGATCCCGCTCACCGAGCGTTATGGCAATGGCTACGTCTACAGCTCGGCGTTCTGTTCGGCCGACGAAGCGGAGCACGAACTGCGCGAACATCTGGGCATGCTCGATTCGTCGACGCCCGCGCGCCACCTCAAGATGAAGGTCGGCCGCGTCAGCAAGCACTGGAACCGCAACTGCGTGGCCGTGGGTTTGTCGCAGGGTTTCATCGAGCCGCTGGAAGCGACTACTCTGCTGTTCGTGCAGCAGACCATCGCGAACTTCGTCGCCTTCCTCGAAGCCGGTGATCTGAGCGAGTCGGCGCAGGAGCGTTTCAATCAGCGCGTCAACGAGCACCTCGAAGGCACGCGCGACTACATCGTCACCCACTACAAGTCCAACAACCGGACCGACACCGAGTACTGGCGCGCCAACTCGGCGAACGCGAACCTGTCGGAACCGTTACAGCAGCTGTTTCGCATATGGCTGTCGGGCAAGAGCATCGCCGGCGACGTGTCCAAGGGTACGCTGGGCAAGGGCTACCCGGTGTTCTCGTGGTACTGCATCATGAGCGGGATGGGCATCTTCCCGGAAGGCGCAGCGCTGCGCGCGCCGACGCCGAAGGAAGCGCGCTACAAGATGACCGAGATCGACAACCTCATTCAGCGCAGCGCGCTCAACTTCCGCAAGCACCGCGACGTGCTGGCCGATATCCCGGCCAAATCGCGCGAAGATGCGTTGCAGATTTACTTCTGGAAATAGCGCCCTGCTTCGTCGTCATCAAGGCAAGCTGCTAAGGGTGTAAATCATCAACGACGGCGATCGCGCTCAGTGTCATAATTACGGATTGGCCAGGGCGCCGTTGCAGCGCTGGACGTACGATACGCATCGGCATGATGCCGTCCGGCGCTGACCCGGCGGCGTTGCGCGCCGAGTGCCGAACAAGGCAGGAAGCGACCCATGCAGTACGCCGGCTTCATGAGCTGGCTTGACGGGGGATAAGTTGCTGGCGATCCAGACGTTTGCCGGGAAGCAGATGGCGTGAGCGTTTCGCGACGCTATCGCGCTTTCATAAGCTACAGCCACAGCGACGAGCGTGTGGCTGCGTGGCTGCATCGTTCATTGGAAAATTACCGGGTTCCCAAACGCCTGCGTGCGACTGAAGGCGAGTTCGGCCCGGTACCGGAGCGGCTGAACCCGATCTTTCGCGATCGCGAGGAACTGGCGAGCGCCGACAATCTGGGCGCAAGCGTGCAGGCCGCACTGGCCGACTCCGAGTCGCTGATCGTGATTTGCTCGCCGCACGCGGCCCAATCGCATTGGGTCAACGAGGAAGTGCTCGCATTCAAACGCCTTGGCCGCAGCGGGCGGATCTACTGTCTGATCGTGGACGGCGAACCGAATGCGGGCGACGCGCGCGAGTGCTTTCCGCCTGCGCTGCGCCTGGAGATTGAAGCCGACGGCGAGCTCGGCCAGCGTCCTGCCGAGCCGATCGCGGCGGACTTCCGGCCCGGCAAGGACGGCAAAACTCTCGCTCGATTCAAGTTGATTGCGGGTCTGCTCGGCACGGGTCTGGATACGCTGCGCCGACGCGAGGCGCAGCGCCGGCATCGGCGCATGCTGGCGATCATGGTCGCCTCGCTGGCCGGCATGACGCTGGCTTTGGTGCTCGCCGCGACCGCATGGATAGAACGCAATAATGCGCAGGCACAACAGGCACGAGCCGAAACTGCCAGCAAGGATGCACAACGACGGCAGGCACAGGCCGAGGACTTGCTGGGCTTCATGCTCGACGATCTGCGACCGAAACTGGAGCAAGTCGGCCGGCTCGATCTGCTCGACAGCGTCGGCGACAAGGCAACGAGCTACTTCGCAAATCTCGATCCACGCGATCTGACCGACGCCACTTTGGCATGGCAGGCGCAAACGTCGACCAAGATCGGCCAGGTACGGCTGAGCCAGGCGCGTTTTCCCGAGGCATTGGCGAGCTTTCAGAGCGCCTACGCGCGCAGCAGCGCACTGGCGGAGCGGCACGCCGGCGATGGCGATCGTTTGTTCGACCGCGGTCAAGCCGAGTACTGGGTAGGTTTCGTGTATTGGCAAAACCGCGATCTGGATCGCGCCAAGACGTGGCTCACGCGCTACCGCGATACGTGCCGCGAGGTATACGCCATCGATCCGAAGAAAGCGGAATGGGAGCATGAACTCGCCTATGGCGATCACAATCTCGCCGTGCTTGAGCTCGAACGCGGTCAACTCGATCAGGCGCACGCAGGGTTCACACGTTCCCGCAAGACGCTCGAATCGGTCCTGGCCAAGACGCCAGGCGACACGCAATTGCAGTTCGAAGTCGCCGACGAAGACTCCTGGCTGGGCAGCGTCGAAGAGCAGCTGGGGAACCTTGAGCAGGCCGAGACGCTGGTTGCCGGCAAGGCCGAGAGCTTGGGCCGGATCAGCGCGATGCAACCGACCGATCCGAAGTGGAAGGCGGAATGGTCGACGTCCCAACTGATGGAGTCGGAGCTGCTGCGTGCCTTGGGCAAGTATGCGCAGGCGGAGACGCTTGCCGCTGGCGCGACCGCCCGCATGAAGCTGCTCACTGCGCACGACCCGGCGAACAAGGACTGGAGGCAGGCCTATCTGAATGCGTTGATCACGCATGCGGCGGCGCGCGTCGGCCTCGGAAAACTCGCAGCTGCGCGGGACGACCTTGCGCTCGCGCAACCGCTGCTTGATGCCTCGGCGCATGTGCAGGGCGAGGACCGATACGTGCGCCGCGATCTGATCGAGGCGCTCTCGCTGCGCATCATGCTGGCATTGCCGGGCAATGATCGCGAACTCGCGCGCGATGCGGCCAATGCGTTGCAGGCGCTTTACAAAACGACTGCCGCATTGAATTCGGCGGAGGAGATCGGCCGCTACGCCATGAGCCAGATAGCTGCCGGGATGGCAGCTGCGAACGCGGGCCGTCGAGCCGATGCAGACATCCATTTCAACGCGGCACATGAGGCGCTGGCGCCGTTGGCGCACGACTCGCGCTACTGGCGAATCCTCGATCCGTGGGTGCGCCTCTCGTTGCTGAGCGGGGACACAGCCGAGGCCAAACGCGTCGAGGCGCAGCTGGCGAGCTACGGTTACGTCGCGTTGTTTCCATGGCCTGCGGCGGGTGCGGCCAAACCGAATCCTGGCGTTGCCGGTGCAACCGCACCACCATCTACCCTTGGGGTTGCGGCCTCGCCAACCAGCGGATCACATTAGGCAAACGCATCCAATGTTGTCAGTATCCACCATGCCTCCGGCCGAGGCGCCACCAAGAAGGGGAATTGATCATGCGCAGCATGCTTTTTTTCGCATTTATTTTTGCATTGTTCGTACCTGGATTCGCCACCGCAGCCTCCGGCGTCACGATCACTCTCGACGTTCGCAACTTTCCAACCAATGGATCGGACGGATACACCGATACCACCGCTTCCAACGGCCACGTTTACAGCTACAAGTACTCTGGCGGAAACGGGAAGAAGGGTGGTGATGTCGAATTCGACAAGGCTGATGGTCATAACACCACTGTCGTGCTGCACCTGCATAGCGATGCGCGCTATACAATCAACAACGTCGCCTTTCCCGTCGATCCGAACAGCCAGCTCTCACAACCGAACCCGCATGCCCCCACCACCGCCACGATTCAGGACAAGAACGAGGTGGTGCAGACCGCTACCTACAAGGTATCGGTGAAAGATTCGACCGCGAACACCACATTCCCCTGCGATCCACAAATCATCAACAAGTAAATGCGCCTCAACCCTGGACAGCACGACCGCAGGTGTGCTGTCTTCGGGGGCGCTTTACGTGGCGGCGTATTGGCGGGCGGCAGGGCTCATAGCGATAACCGGGGGAGCGTGGTGCGGATTCTGAATGTCGAATAGCCGGTGCGTTCACCCGAGCACAGCGTTCTCTGCGAAAGGTCGTAGGCTGGGCTGAGCGTAGCGATGCCCGGCATCGGGTTGATGTTTGCTGGGCTTGTCAGCCCAGCCTACGCCTTGGCCGACACCAAATCGCGCGAAGAGGCGTTGCAGATCTACTTCTGGAAGTAATGCCGCGTTCCGGGGCGAACCCGGCGGTTCGTGCGAGGCTTGCAGCGGGGAAGACGAGTGCTCGCTCCTCGCTCTCAGGCCGCCGCCGCGTGGCCCATGCTTGCGGCGGGGCGCACGCCGATATTGCCCGGTCCATAGACCTGCGCATTGACGTCCTGAAAGGCGAGCATTGCGCCGATACGGGCATCGGCGCCGCCTTCGAAGCCGCACTCGCCCATGTATTTCTTCGGGTTCTTGAACGTGCCAAAGACGATGTCCCACAGCGGCAGGTCGGAGAAGTTGTAGTAGTGCGCGCCTTTGCGATGATGCACACAGTGCGATTCCGGGCGCTGCAGGATATAGCCCATCCACGGCGGAGTGCGGACGTTCCAATGCTGAAAGAACGCGGCGAGCGAGAACACATAGCCCACGATTGCCGCCGCGAGCGGGTCGAGGCCGAGCACCAGCACCGTAATTGCCAGCGGGATCAGCGTGTAGACGACCGTCTCCAGCGGATGAAACAGCATCGAACCGGCAATATCGACGCGCAACGGGCTATGGTGCAACTGATGGAAGCCGCGCCACATCGGGCTGAACGTGTGGGCAGAGCGGTGCCAGGCGTAAACGGCCGCCTCGAGCACGACGAATCCGGCGATTGCGCCGCCGATCACGCCGAGCCGCGTACCGTCGAACAACCGGTGTTCGGCCATCCAGTCGACCGGCAAGTAAAGTGGCAACAGCGTGCCGATCGTCAGCGACAGCACGAGGAACGCGGCGCCGATCCACTGCCAGCCGCGACGCGGCGGAAAGTTGCGTGCCGGCCAGATCTGCTCGACGATAATCATTGCCGTATAGGTGGCCGGCGTGAGCAGCAGGAAGAACAGGCTGATGGCATCCATTGTTTCCTCCCCGGAAAACAGAATGACGCTGCGGCCGCTGGACAGACGCACGCTTGACGCTGGACTTGGCCTTGGATGCGGAAATCATATCACTGCGGGAGCGCAGGCAACGGGCTCGCGTCAATCGGATGTGCAGGCTGGGCTGAGTGTAACGATGCCCGGCATGGGACACGGTATTTGCTGGGCTTGTCAGCCCAGCTCATGCGGAAACAAGTGAGTTGGTGGAGCGGAAGGGGATCGAACCCTCGACCTCTGCATTGCGAACGCAGCGCTCTCCCAGCTGAGCTACCGCCCCACGTTTGTCGGCGCGGAATCGGCAATCGATTGCGCGCGAAGCCGCGCATGATACATCGTGCGCCGGCCAGCGCCAAGTCTGGCGATTCAGGGTGTGGGCCACTTTGAAGTATTGCCCGTTCGCCCTGAGGTATCGAAGGGTGAGCGGCTATGCGCGGGGTCGCCGTTCATGGTTCGATACCTCACCACGAACGGCTCGGGATTGTGGTCAGTCCGATGCGAGGATCGCGCGCAACACCGCGTAATCGTTGGCCAGTGGATCGACGTGGGCCGGCCGCGCGAGCAGTTCGGCAAGGCTGGGCGGAACCAGTACCGGCCTGCCGATCAGCGGCTCGACGATGCCTTCGAACTTGGCCGGATGGGCGGTGGCGACCACGGCCCAGGAGTCGCGATCGCCGCCGGCGCGTAGGCCTTCAAGTACATGCACGGCGGTCGCGGTGTGGGGGCAGAAAACCTCGCCGTAGTTTTCGTAGCGTGCGCGAATCGTGGCGGTGATTCCCGCGTCGTCGACCGATTGCGCGACGAACTCGCGGCGCAGCTGCGCCGCATCGGGATACAGCCAGGTGAGGCGCTCGAAGTTGCTCGGCGCGCCGACGTCCATTGCGTTCGCGAGCGTCGCCAGGCTCGGCTGCGGCGCGTAGTCGCGACCTGAGAAGAAATCCGGAATCACCCGATTCGCATTGGTCGCGAGCACGATGCGGCCGATCGGCAGGCCACAGGCGCGCGCGAGTACGCAGGCGACCGCGTTGCCGAGATTGCCGGTCGGCACGACGAAGTTTATTTGTATACATTTTTCGCGAAAGTGGCGTAGTGATGCATCGGCGTAATACGCCATCTGCGGCAGCAGGCGACCGAGGCTGATGCTGTTCGCCGCACCGAGCGGCGCTTGCGCGCGCAACGCCTCGTCGCTTAGTGCCTGTTTGACCATGCGCTGGCAATCGTCGAACGAGCCGGCGACGCGCAGCGCGCGCACGTTGCCGCCGAAGCAGCCGAGCTGGTGCGCCTGGCGCGGCGAGACGCGGCCGTCGGGGTACAGGATGGCGACGCGAAAGCCGGGTAGGCTGGCAAACGCCGCGCCGACCGCGGCGCCGGTGTCGCCCGAGGTCGCGACGATGATTGTCAACGGTTTGGTTTCCTGCGCGCGCAGACGGCGCATGCACGCGGCGAGAAAACGTGCACCGAAATCCTTGAACGCGGCGGTGGGGCCGTGGAATAGTTCGAGCACGTGATCGCCGGCGGTTTTCAGCGCATTCAGCGGCGACGGAAACGTAAACGCTTCGCGGCAGATCGTCGGCAATTCGTTCGCCAGCACATCGTTGGCGAAAAACGGTTCGAGCAGGCGCGCGGCAATCGCGGGTAGATCTGCGCAATCGCCGAAATCCTGCGGCGTGAATTTCGGCAGCGATTGCGGCACGTATAGACCGCCGTCAGGTGCGAGTCCGGCGGCGATCGCGGCGCTCAGGCCCAACGCCGACGCGCGGCCGCGTGTACTTGTATACTTCATCACAGCACCCGGGCTGCGGGGCCGTTGAGCGGCGACACGAAACTTTCGCTGACGCAATTGACGCTGGCAAAGCCGGCATGCATTGCCGGTGCTGCCGCTTCGGCCGCCGCGCGCGACTCGAACCAGGCGAACACGCTGGGGCCGGCGCCGGAAATGCTTGCGCCCATCGCGCCATGATCGAGCGCCGCCTGCTTCACCTGCGCAAATCCGGCGATCAGCGGCGCGCGGCGCGGCTCGACGAGCACATCGCGCAGGCCCGCGCGCACCAGATTCGCGTCCCCGTGCTGGCAACCGGCGAGCACGAGAGCCAAATTTGCGCTCTGGGCGACGAAATCGCCGATCGCATAAGCACCCTTCAGCGCTTCGCGCGCGCGCCGCGTTTCCAGCACCGCGTCGGGATGCACGACGACGCAATGCCATTCGGCCGGGGCCGTAACGCGCACCAGATGCTCGGCGGTCGCGAGCACGATGCCGCCGAGCAGCATCGCGCCGACGTTGTCGCCGTGGCGCCCACCGCTGGCGACCGCTTCGCCGTCGAGCGCGAACGGATACAGCGCCTCGGGCGCCACCGGCTCGTCGAGCAGGGCATTCGCAGCGACCAGCGCGGCGACGCAACTCGCCGCCGAGCCACCCATGCCCGAGCCGAAGGCGATGCCCTTGTCGAGTTCGATCTCGAAACCGAACGGCAGATTAAGCGCCTGCTGCAGCGCTATGAGTCCCGCGCCGGCGGTGTTCTTCGCCGCGTCCATCGGCAGGGCGAATGCGCTGTTGCGAATTGCCGCAATGTGTACTTGTTTACTTTGCGTACGCCGCACAGTGGCGCGGTCGCCCGGACCGACGAAACTCTGACCCAGAATATCGAAGCCGACGCCGAGATTGCCGATGCTTGCGGGTGAAAATGCGCTTGCCTCCACCTTCATACTCGAGCGCCCAGCGAAGCAGCGACGCGCAACAGGTCGGCGAACACACCCGCAGCGGTGACTTCGGGGCCTGCGCCCGGACCTTGCACGACCAGCGGATTGTCGCAGTAACGCTTGGTCGAGAACTGCACGACGTTGTCGGTCAGCCGCAGATTGGCGAAGGCATGACTACGCGGCAATTCGACCAGACCCACGCTGGCCTTGCCGGCGCGATCCAGCTGCGCGACGTAGCGCAGCACATGATCGTTCGCGCTGGCGCGCGCGTAGCGATCGGCGATCGGCGCGTCGAGTTCGGCCAGGCGCGACATGAAATCGTCGCGATTGGCGTTGTGCAGGGATGCGGGCACGAGATTTTCGACCGCGACATCGTTCAATGACAGTTCGCGTCCGGCCTCGCGCGCGAGGATCACCAGCTTGCGCGCGACGTCGATGCCGGACAGATCGTCGCGTGGATCCGGTTCGGTGTAACCGAGCGCATGCGCCTCACGCACCAAGGTCGAAAAGTCCACTTTCCCATCGTAGCGATTGAACAGCCAGGCCAGCGTGCCGGAGAAGATGCCGTCGACCGCGATCAGTTCATCGCCGGTATCGAGCAGGTCGCGCAGGGTCTGGATGATCGGCAGACCCGCGCCGACCGTCGCCTCGTAGCGGAAACGCCCGCCGCCGGTCGCGGACGCGACGCGGATCGCGCGATAGCGCTCGATCGAGCCGGCGCCGGCCTGCTTGTTTGGCGTGATCACATGGATGCCGGAGGCGAGCCATTGGGTATACAGCGCGGCGACGTCGTTGCTGCCGCTGCAGTCGATGATCACTGCATGCGGAAGATGGGCGGCGCACAGGTGCGCAGCGAAACGGTCGAGGTCGCCATCGTCGCGCGCCTGTGCGAAACGTTCGCGCCATGCCGCACCGATATCGCGCTCGTCGGTAAGCAGCCGTTTGCTCGCAGCGACCGCGCGCAGGCGCAGATCGAGATTGGCTTCGCGTTTCAAACGTGGCGCGGCGGCGGCGATCTGGTCGAGCAGGGCCGCACCAACCTTGCCCGGGCCGATCAGGCCGATCGACAGGGTCTGCGGCGACAGCCAGAACGCGGCGTGCGCTGCGCGCAGCGCCTTGGTGGCGTCATCGCGCGCGAGCGCGACCGAGATATTGCGTTCGGACGCGCCCTGCGCGATTGCGCGGATATTGACTCGCGATCGTGCCAGCGCATCGAACAGGCGCGCGGCGACACCGGGCTGGCCGGCCATGCGATCGCCGACCACGGCGAGCACGCTGATATCGCGCGAAATCGCCACGCCGCTGATCTGCCCGGCGGACAGTTCGCGCGCAAATGCGCCTTCGATCGCCGCGCGTGCGGTATCGGACTCGGCAAGTTTCACCACGCAGCAGATCGAATGCTCGGATGAGCCCTGTGAGATCATCACCACCGACACGCGCGCGGCGCGCAGCGCGGCGAACACGCGCTCGGCCGTGCCGGGCACGCCGATCATGCCGGTGCCTTCGACATTGAGCAGGGCGAGGCCGTGCGCGAGGGTGAGGCCCTTGACCGGACCGCTGGCGTCGCCCGCCGCGTCGATGCGCGTGCCGGGATGCTCGGGTTTGAACGTATTGCGGATCAGGATGGGTAGACCGCGCGCAATCGCCGGCGCCATCGTCTGCGGATGAATGACCTTGGCGCCGAAGTAGGCCAGTTCGCAGGCTTCGTTGTAGCTCATCGCGGCGAGGGTGACCGCCTCTGGCTCGATACGCGGATCGGCGCTGAGCACGCCGTCCACATCGGTCCAGATATGCAATTCCTGCGATTTGTACAATGCGGCAAAAATCGCACCCGAATAATCGCTGCCGTTGCGTCCGAGCACGGTGTCGCGCCCTTCAGCATCGCGAGCGACGTAGCCGGTGACGATCACGCGCGCCTGCGGATGTTGCGCGCGCCACGCGGCGAGTTTCGCATTCGTTGCATCCCAGTCGACGGCGACGCCGAGTTCCTCGTCGCGCACAACGAGCACGTCGCGTGCATCGAGCAGGGAGTAATCCGCGCCCTGCGCGTGCAGCAGCGCGTGCAGCAAGTACGACGACCAAACCTCGCCATTGCCGCTGACCGCCTCGGCCACGCCGTGCCCGGCGCCGCGCAGGACGGCGATCGCGTTTAGGACGTTGGCCAGTTCGTCGAAATGCTGATCCAGCCACGCGCACGCGGCGGCGGATCGATCGCCGAGCAGTTCCTGCGCCGTGTCGAGATGGCGTTTGCGCAGCACGCCGAGTTTGTCGCGCCATTGCGGCAAATTGGCCGCCGCTGCGGTACTCAGCGCGAGCAGCGCATCGGTGACGCCCTGCATCGCCGAAACGACTACGACCTGGGTACTTTCGCTGCGCGCGCGAACGAGATCGGCCACATGGCGGATACGCACGCTGTCGGCCAGCGAGGAGCCGCCGAACTTGTGCGTGACGTTGCTCACCGCGGTCGCAGCGTCGGCGCTAGCCGCTGTTGCTGCGGGGACAAGGGTGGTACTGGTTTCAAGCGCGGTCATGCAGGCTCTTCATCCCAAGAATTGCGGAAGGTTTCGAGAAAACCTTCCGGGGAGCCCCGCATTCTACTTGAGGTTTGCGGCGCGTCCGCATCCTCGTCGAGGTGCGGGGCCGTTGTTGCTGCGATTCAGTTCAATCGCTCACGCCGGACCGCACCACGGTGGTCGTGGTAATGGTCGTGGTCGTGGTGATCGTCGCGATGTGCATGGGGGTAGTGGAACCGATGGACGTCGGTGTGTCAAGACGGGAAGACGGGAAGACGGGAAGACGGGAAGACGGGAAGACGGGAAGACGGGAAGACGGGAAGACGGGAAGACGGGAAGACGGGAAGACGGGAAGACGGGAAGACGGGAAGACGGGAA
>NZ_DATBQK010000006.1:0-21355 GCF_036560865.1 Rudaea sp. | reverse complement strand
TTCAAGTCACTTGGAGGTAATGTTGCTACGGATTCGAGCTGCGGGTTCTCCGCCAGCACCGGCGACAAGATCGTGCAGGACGCCGGCCTTGGCACCTTCGACAATCACGGCGGTTTGATTCCGACGCAGGCATTGACTTACAGCAGCCCTGCTCGGGGCGCCGGCGTGGCGCAATACTGCGAAGCGGTCGATGCGCGCGGCTACACGCGCTCAGCGACGGGTTGCGATGCAGGCGCCTACGAATACGGCGGCGGAGCCGGCGCGCTGACCGCGAACGGCATGAACGGCGTCTACTACGACCCCAACGCGGGTGGTCACTACGTGTCGATCCAGCGCATCCATGACAACGGCGATATCTCGATACTCTGGAGTACGTTCGATCAAAGAGGCAATCAAGCTTGGATTTATGGCGTGGGTCAGCTCAGCGGCCAGCATATCCATGCGGCCATGTCGCAGAACGTCGGCGGTGTGCTGCAAGTCGGCGGCCCGGCTACGGGCTCGACGGTGCGTCCATGGGGCACGGTGGATATCGATCTGACCAGTTGTCTGCTGGCGCAATTCAACTATCAATCGAGCGTGGCCAATTTCGGCAGCGGTCAGTTTCCGCTGACGCGTCTGGCACTGGTGTCGGATTTCGGCTGCAGCAATTGAACAATCGACTTGCATGCAGTGTGTGAAGGTTTTGTTGCCTGCTGGCGCAACATTTCTTTACAAGTAATCGATTGCGGCTCATTCGTCGTGGGTGGAGAATCGAATCGATTTCGACATCCAGGGAGTAGATGTATGAAACGCTTGATGAGTTACGCGATTGCGTCTGCATTTTTGATTACTGCACCGGCCTTGGCGCTGGCCGACGAGGGCTATGTGACCGGCACGATGAACCTGCGCGCGGGGCCCGATGTCAGCTACCCGATCGTCGACACGATTCCGGCCGGTGAGCCCGTCTCCGTTCAGGGCTGCACCGAGGACTATGAATGGTGCGATGTGATCTGGGGTGAGGAACGCGGCTGGATTGCGGGCAATTACATCGAGTACGGCTACAACGATCAGCCGGTGTTGTTGTCGGGTTACGGTGCGGCGATCGGTATTCCCATCGTCACCTTCGTGATCGCCGATTACTGGGGCCGCTATTACCATAACCGCCCGTTCTGGGGGCAGCGCGAACGTTGGTACAATCGTCCTTACCAGCACCATGCGCCGCCGCGGGCGTTCAGCGGGCCGCTGCACGACTATCGCCGCGAGGGAGGCCACAGCCGCCAGGAATTTCGCGGGCGCGAACAAGTGCGCGGCAACGTGCGCGACGCGCCACATGCGAGCAGCGGTTATGCGCCGCATGCCGAACATCACGGTGCGCCGGCGCAATATCACAACAACGCGCCAGCCCAATACCACAACAACAACGCGCCAGCCCAGTACCACAACAACAATGCGCCGCAGTACCACAACAACAACGCGGCGCAGTATCACAACAACGCGCCGGTGAACCAGGGTCAGGTGAATCATGGCCCCGCAAATCATGCGCCCGCGAATCACGCGCCTGCCAATCATGCGCAGGTAAACCAGGCTCCGGCGAACGGTCATGGGCAGGCACCGGCTGCGCATAACCAGGGCCAGGGCCATCACGACGACAACAAGCACGACGACCACGGCCACTGAGTAAATCGGCGAGCATAGCCGCGCCTGAGCGCGGCTATGCGGCGGTGGGTGTCACCGTGACGCGCACCTTCAATTCGTGCTCGCCGCCGCCGAGGATGATGCCGCGCAACGGCGATACGTCGCCGTTGCGCGGCCCCAAGCCAAGGTGATGTGACCGAGGTCGGGCAGCACGTTGTTGGTCGGATCGAAATCGACCCAGCCGTTCTGCGCGGTATACCGGGCCCTCGCTTGCAAGATGTTCGATCGAGTAATTTTCGGCCCGACATTTCTCCGAAGGCGCGAGCGCATCTCCGCTCAATGCAACGACAATCGATTTGTGCGTTGCAACGTAAGCGTGGTGAAAAACGCCATGTCCAACGCTCTATAATTCGAGTTCTTCCGGCAGCAGCCGGGAAAATGGAAATCCCATCGCCATGAATGCGAAGCTCGTACCCGCCGATACCACCGTGGATTCAGTCCTGGCCGTGCTGCAACCGACATTGAGCGCAGCGCAGAATCAGGAGGCGCGCCTGTTCGTCAGCCACTTCTTCAAACGCGTGGCGGAAGACGACATCGCCGCGCGCCCGGCGGAAACCTGGGCGGCACTGCTGCGCGGCCTGCTCGATTTCGTGCGCGTGCGCAAACCCGGCCAGCCCGCGGTGCGCGTGTTCAATCCGACGCGCGACGACAACGGCTGGGAATCGACGCACACCGTGGTCGAGATCGTGACCGGGGATATGCCGTTCCTCGTCGATTCGGTCAGCATTGCCGCGCAGGCATCGAACCTGCTGCTGCACGGCGTGATCCATCCGGTGTATTTCATCGCGCGCGATCCGGGCGGGCATATGCTCAGCCTCGCGGTGGACGATGCGGGCAAGGGCAAATCTGCGCTGGCCGAATCGATCATGCATGTCGAAGTCGATCGCCTCGCGGAGCCGGCGGAACTGAAACACCTGCAGCAGGCGCTCGTCGCCTCCCTGCACGATGTCGCTTGCAGCGTCGAGGACTGGTCGGCGATGCGCGCGAAGATGCGCGAAATCGCCGAAAGCGTCGCCAGCAAGAAACTGCCGTTGTCCGCCGAAGGCGTGGCCGAGACGCAGGAATTTCTGCGCTGGGCCGCGGAAGATCATTTCACCTTCCTTGGTTATCGCGAATATCGCGTGGTCGAGGTCGGCGGCGACGAAGTGTTGCAGGCGGTGGAAAAAACCGGCCTGGGCATACTGCGCAAGTCCGAGCGTTCGGTTGCGCCGCGCTCGCTCAAGTCGCTGGTCGCGCACGACCTGCGCGTGTCGGGCAAGGCCGACGCGATCATCCTGACCAAGACCAACGCACGTTCGACGGTGCATCGTCCGGGCCACATGGACTACATCGGCGTGCTCGAATTCAACGCAGCCGGCACGCCGACGGTCGAGCATCGTTTTCTCGGCCTGTTCACGCAGGGTGCGTACACGCGGCGGCCGTGGGAGATTCCGCTGGTGCGGCAGAAGTACGATGCGGTGATGAAGCGCTCGGGCTTGCGCCGCGATTCGCATTCGGGCAAGACCCTGCGCAATATCCTGGAAACGCTGCCGCGCGACGAGTTGTTCCAGTCCGGCGAGGACGAACTGTTCGCGACCGCGAGCGGGATCATGCACCTGCAGGGCCGCGCGCGCTCGCGCCTGTTCGTGCGCCGCGACAAGTACGGACGCTTTTTCTCCTGCCTCGTCTTCATTCCGCGCGACCGCTTCACCTCCGACGTGCGTGCGCGCATCGAGACTTTGCTCAAGCGTGCATTCCACGGCGAGAAACTCGATTCGGCGATCCTGCTCGGCGAATCCGCGCTGGCGCGCCTGCACCTGATCATTCGTCCGAAACCCGGCGACAAGCCGCAGTACGACGTGACCGAGCTGGAAACCAAGATCAGCCAGATCGTGCGCAACTGGCACGACGAGTTGCGCGACATCCTGCTGCAGAAGCACGGCGAGGAAAAAGGCGGCAAGCTCGCCAGCCGATTTGGCAAGGCCCTGCCGGCCGGGTATATCGAGGAAATCACGCCGCATGTTGCCGCAGCCGACGTGGAAAGTGCGGCGAGCCTCAAGGACGCCAACGACATTCGCATCTCGTTGTACCGGTCGCGCACCAAGGGCAACGATCTGCGCTTCAAGCTGTTTCGCTACGGCACGCCGATCAGCTTGTCCGAAGCGTTGCCGATGCTCGAGAACATGGGCCTGAAGATCCTGTCCGAGCACCCGTACGAGATGGACCTGGGCGACTCGACGATCGTGGTCCAGGATTTCGATGTGGACGATGCGCTCATGTCCCACTTCGACATCGACCAGATCAAGGACGCGTTCGCGATGAGCTTCGAGCGCATCTGGCGCGGGCAAGCCGAGAACGACGGCTTCAACAAACTGATCATGAGCGCCAATATCGACTGGCGCCAGGTGGCGGTGCTGCGCGGTCTGTGCAAATACCTGCTGCAGACCGGCGTGCCGTTCTCGCAGGTGTACATGGAAGAGACGCTCAACCGCTATCCGCTGATCGCGGGTCTGCTGGTCGAGTTGTTCGAGGCGAAGTTCGATCCGACGCGCGAGACGCTGAGCAAGAGTGCGCTCGATCATGCCAGGAAGCGCCTGCAGAAGGAGCTCGAAACCCTGCTGCCGGAGTCGATGGACAAACATCACGGCGTGATCGTCGACGAGCTGGTGAAGGCGCGCGGCGGGGCGCGTGAGGTGCAATATCAGGCGACGGTCGCGGCGATCAAGCTGATGCTCGATCAGGTCGCCAGCCTCGACGAGGATCGCATCCTGCGCGCCTATCTGGGGCTGATCGGCGCAATGTTGCGCACGAGCTACTTCCAGACGCCGGGCGGCAAGCATCGCGAATACATCGCGTTCAAGTTCGATCCCGCGCGCGTGACGGATCTGCCCAAGCCGCGCCCGTATCGCGAAATTTTCGTTTACGCGCCGCGCGTCGAGGGTGTGCATCTGCGCTTTGGTCCCGTCGCGCGCGGCGGCTTGCGCTGGTCGGACCGGCGCGAGGACTTCCGTACCGAAGTGCTCGGCCTCGTCAAGGCGCAGATGGTCAAGAACACGGTCATCGTGCCGGTCGGTTCCAAGGGCGGCTTCTTCGTCAAGCGTCCGCCGCTCGGCGGCGACCGCGATGCGCAGCTCGCCGAGGGCGTGGCCTGCTATCGGCTGTTCATCAACGGCCTGCTCGATATCACCGACAATCTCGTCGAAGGCAAGGTGGTCAACCCGCAGAACTGCGTGCGCCACGATGCCGACGATCCGTATCTGGTCGTCGCCGCGGACAAGGGCACGGCGACGTTCTCGGATATCGCCAATGCGATCTCGGGCGAGCACGACTACTGGCTTGGCGATGCGTTCGCCTCTGGCGGTTCGGTCGGCTACGACCACAAGGGCATGGGCATCACCGCGAAAGGCGCCTGGGAATCGGTCAAGCGCCATTTCCGCGCGCTGGGCCGCGATTGCCAGACCGAGGACTTCACCTGCGTCGGCATCGGCGACATGTCGGGCGACGTGTTCGGCAACGGCATGCTGCTGTCGAAACATATCCGCCTCATAGCCGCGTTCGATCACCGGCATATTTTTCTCGACCCGAATCCTGCCGTCGCCAAGTCGTTCGCTGAGCGCGAGCGCATGTTTCGCGTGCCGCGCTCGTCGTGGGCCGATTACAACTCGGACTTGATCAGTACTGGCGGCGGAATTTTCCCGCGCAGCGCGAAATCGATTGCGATCACAGCCGAAGTGCGCGCATCGCTCGGCATCGAGGACGGCATCGAGGCGCTGTCGCCGAACGATCTGATGCGCGCGATCCTGAAAGCGCCGGTCGACCTGCTGTGGAACGGCGGTATCGGCACTTACGTGAAATCCGAAAACGAAACCAACGCCGACGCCGGCGATCGCGCCAACAATGCGATCCGCGTCAACGGCAAGGAGCTGCGCTGCAAACTGGTGGGCGAGGGCGGCAATCTCGGCTGCACCCAGCGCGGGCGCATCGAGGCGGCCCTCAATGGCGTGCTGCTCAACACCGACTTTATCGACAACTCGGCTGGCGTGGATACCTCCGATCACGAGGTCAATATCAAGATCCTGCTCAACGACGCGGTGCAGCGCGGCGAGCTGAGCATGGACGCGCGCAATGTGCAGCTCGCGGCGATGACCGACGAAGTCGAACGCCTCGTGCTGGCCGACAATTACCGCCAGAACCAGGCGATCAGCCTGATGGAGCGCATGTCCGTGTCGCGCCTGGGCTCCAAGCAGCATTTCGTGCGCACGCTCGAAGCGCAGGGTCTGCTCGACCGTCAGATCGAGTTCCTGCCGTCGGAGGCAGAGTTCGCCGAGCGCAAGGCGCGCGGCCTCGGTCTCACGCGCCCCGAACTGTGTATACTTTTATCCTATTCCAAGATTGTACTTTTCCAGCAGCTGCTCGATTCGGACGTGCCGGAAGATGCGTACCTTTCCAAGGAACTGCGCCGCTACTTTCCGCTGCCGCTGCAGGAAAAATACGCCGCGCACATGGAGCGCCATCGCCTGAAACGGGAGATCATCGCCACCGCGGTGACCAATTCGATGGTCAACCGCATGGGCGCGACCTTCGTCCTGCGCATGGGCGAGGACACCGGCAAGACGCCGCCGCAGGTCGCGCGCGCCTTCAACATCGCGCGCGAAGTGTTCGACGCGCGCGCGATGTGGACGCAGATCGAGGCGCTCGACGGCAAGGTCAACAGCAACGCGCAGATCGACGCGCTGCTGGTGATCTGGCAATGCCTGCGCGGCACGACGCGCTGGCTGCTCAACCACGCCGAGGAATCGCTCGATATCGCCGGCGCCGTGGCGAAGTACCACGACGGCATGCGCGAACTGCGCAAGCAGTTGCACCAGGTCGTCACACCAAGCGAGCGCGCGATCTACGACGGCGAGCTGCATCGCTGGAAGAACGCCGGCTTCCCTGACGCGCTCTGCGACGAGCTGGCCGGTCTGCGCACGCCGGGTTCGGGTCTCGACATCATCCACGTGGCGACCGACCACAAGCTCAAGATCGCCGCCGCGGCCGAGGTTTATTTCGGTCTTGGCGAATCCTTGAACCTCAATTGGCTGATGCAGAAGATCGAGGATCTACCGGTCGAATCGCAATGGCACGCGCAGGCGCGTGGCGGCTTGCGCGACGAGCTCTACGCGCAGCACCGTGCGCTCACGGCGCAGATCCTCGAAGGCGGCGGCAAGGGCAAAGGTGCCGAGCTGGTCAGCGCATGGCTCAACCGCGACGATCCATCGCTCAAGTTCACCCTGGCGATGTTCGCCGACATGCGCTCGCAGGTGGTGACCGATTACCCGATCGTCTCGGTGGCCGTGCGCCGGCTCGCGCAGTTTGTGCAGGTGGGAGCCGCTTAGCCGAGTCCACTTGGCTCGACTACCGATAATTCGCGTCTCCCAAAGTCAAGCTCGCCGCACCAACTGGTGCATGATTGTGAAGTAGCTGCCTGTGGAGGTGAACGATGGCGCGCAAAGCGAAAACAACGGCTGCGACGGTTGGGAAAAAGATCGCCAATGCGGTTATTGCACGGCGCAAGTTTGCGTTGGCGCGCCGCGCGAAAGTCCTTGCTGCTCATCCTGCACGGATGGAACTGAAGGTGCAGGCGGTCAATGCGCAGGGCCAGGAAACATTGGGCAGTTCGCAAACGATTGGCCACCTCGTCGCGGCGGGCGATTCCTGGTTCGACTATCCGTTTCACGACGTGCTCAAGCTATTGGACGACGAATACGGCTACAACATCGAATCTTCTTCGCACGCCGGCGACCCGATGGAGGCGATGGCATACAACCAAGGTGGGCAACTGGACAAGCTGGCGCGCTGCTTTGAGAAAGTGGCCGCGCAAGGCGCGATTCCCAAAGCGGTGCTGCTTTCCGGCGGCGGCGATGATATCGCGGGGGACGAGTTCGGCATGTTGTTGAACAATGCGAACTCAAAGATTGTCGGTTGGAACGACGAAGTGGTCGACGGTGTGATCAACAAGCGCATTGCGACAGCGTACAGAGCGATGCTCGATGCGATCACGAGCCTGAGCCAGCACTATGCCGGGAAAACCCTGCCGATCCTGATTCACGGATACGACTATGCCGTGCCCGATGGACGCGGCTTTCTCGGCGGCTGGTGGATACTGCCCGGCCCGTGGCTGCAACCGGGTTTTGCGGAAAAGCAGTTCGCCGATCTCGTGCAGAACACGCGGATGATTCAGGATGTCATCGACCGGTTCAACGGCATGCTGCAGGCGCTGGTCAGCGAATCAGCCTATAGCCATGTGCACTACATCGACCTGAGGCACACGCTTTCCAATTCGCTGACTGGGAATGCCTACAAAACATGGTGGGCAAACGAACTGCACCCGGAAGAGAAAGGGTTCGAGGCCGTGACCGCCAAGTTTGCGGCCGTGCTTGGTGGATTGAGCTGACCGAAGCAAATGCGCTTTGCGCTATGCAGCGGCATCCTCGTCGGTTTTCAGATGCTCGGCGGAGTCCCATTTTCAACTTGACCTTGGTCATGGCTGTGTTTCCCTGTCGGTTTCCAGATCGCTTTTCCTTCCCCTGCGCAGCGGGGGAAGGTGCCGAAGGCGGAAGGGGGCGCTCTGGTTCTTGACCGGGCATAGAAAGCGCCCCCATCAGCCCTGCGGGCAGCTTCCCCCGCTGCGCAGGGGAAGCGACGGCATGGGTTCTGCGCTCTGAATTATTCAACGATAAGTTTTTCAGCACCACAAAGATGACGGGGGAGAAATCCATGTCGCCTCGTTATCCCAAACCTATTTCGCCTGCGGCAAAAACCGTACCTGTACACGTTGGCCGACCTTGAGATCGGAATTGGTCAGTTCCAGGATGCACTCGACGTCGCGCGTGTCGGTTGCTTCCTGACTGCTCTCGGTCAGCTTGCTCGGGCCGAACACTTCGCCGATGCGCATGACCTTCGCCGGGTAGATTTTCGCGCTGTCGACCTCGGAATAGACTTCCGCGCTCATGCCAGGACTGACCTTGGCGACGAAGCCTTCGTTGAGTTCGGCACGCACGATGCGCGGCGTGTCGGGCAGCAACTCGACCAAGTCGAGCGATGCCTGTGCGGAGACGACGTCGCCGATATGCGTGTTGCGCGCGACGATGTGGCCGGCAACGGGTGTACGCAGCGTGCGCGCTTCGACTTCGAAAACGGCCTGGCGGATTTTCTGCTTCGCCGCTTCGATGCCGGTATCGGCGACCGCGATTTCGGCGTTGAGTTCGGCCAGCGCCTGTTTGACGTCGTCCGCCGATTGCCCGCTCGCCGCGCCCGCCTGACTGGCTTCGAGCACGCGCGCGGCGCGTTGTTTCAGGCCCGGCAGCTTGGCGCGCAGCAGCGCGGCCTGGGCGTTTGCCGCATCGAGGTCGGCTTTGGCCAGATCGGCCGCGATCTGCGCCTGTTTGGTGTCGAGCACGACAAGCACATCGCCGGCTTTCACCGCGCCGCCGACATCGCCGTGCAGCTCGGTGACGACGCCGTCGCGCGCTGCGGCGACATGCACGAGGCCGCCTTCGACATCGACTTTGCCGCGCGCGATCGCGACGAAATTTTGCGTCGTCGATGCTGCGGAGCCTGGCGGAGTTGCGGAGGGGTTTTTGCCGCACGCGGCGAGCAGCAGCAACGCCACTCCGGCGAAAACCGGAATGATGAGCCTGGCTTGGTCAAATCCAATCATGTTGTGCCTTCCGCGCTGGATGTGGTTGTCGGTTGCGCCACCTTACCTGTTTGCGCAATATCGCTGAGAATACGCCCATCGGCCATCGTGATGATGCGGTCGGCGTCGGCAGAGAGGCGCACGTCGTGGCTGACGCAGACCACGGTTGCGCCGTACACACGTGCGACGCGATGCAGCGCGTCGATCACATTCTTGCCGTTGACCGAATCGAGCGCGCTGGTCGGTTCGTCGGCAAACAGAAATTGCGGTTTTTTCGCCAGCGCACGCGCGATCGCGATGCGCTGTTTTTCGCCGCCGGACAGCTCGATCGGACGCAGATGCGCGCGCGAGGCCAGGCCCACTTCCTCGAGCGAGGCCAGCGCCTGATTGCGCACGACGTGTTTGGGCAGACCGAGGTAATCCAGCGGCAGCATCACCTGTTCGAGCGCGCTCAACGCGGGAAAGAGATTGAAGCCCTGGAACACGAAACCGGTGTGTTCGAGGCGGAATTTCTCCAGGTCCGCGCGCGATTTCTTCCACAAGTCCTCGCCGAGCGCGGAAACGTTGCCGCCGTCGGGCTTGAGCAGGCCGCTCAGGATCGCCAGGAGTGTACTTTTGCCCGAGCCCGACGGGCCCAGCACGAGGGTCAGCTCGCGCTGTTCCAGGCTCATGCTCAGCCCCTGCAAGACGCGTGTCTCGACGCGGCCGTTGGTGTAGGCCTTGGTGATGGATTCGGCGACCAGTGCAGTCACGAGGTCACCGCAGCAGGTTCGCAGGTTCGAGTTCGTTGATGGCGCCGACCGCGAGCAGACCCGAGATCAGCGCGATCGTCATGACCAGCAGTCCGCAGGCGATACCCGCGGTCAGATCGAAGGTGATCGGCACGTCCTGTCCGCTCGCCAGCAGGGCCAGGGTCAGGCTGACGAGGCCGCCGATCACGATGCCGATCGTGCCGACCCAGAATGCCTGCTCGAGGATCACGCGGCGCAGCGCGGCCAGGCCCGCACCGAGAGCATTCAGCATCGCGTATTCGCGCACCGAGCTGGCGACCGCGGCGAACAGCGTCTGGCTGGTGATCACCACGCCGACGATGAACACGACCAGCGCGAGGAAAAGAAAACCGAGGCCAGCGCCGGTTTCGAACATCCAGTAAGTCGCCGCGTTGTAGGCGAACTCGGCGTGCGTCCACACGGTGAAGCGGTGGCTGGCGCCGACCTTGGCCAGACGGTCGCGCACCGCTTCGACGTTCGCGCCGGGAGCGAGCCGCGCGATGTAGTAGGCGATCTTGTCGCGGTCGGCCGGGTCGCCCACGAGCAGGCGTGCGGTGGCGATCGAAGTGACGATGTTGACGCCGCCGAGCGTGCGCAGTCCGTTGCCGGCGGCGACGATCTTGACCCGATGGCCGTTGAGCATCGCCGTACCGCCGATATCGAGGCCAAGCTTGGGCAGGTCGGCCGCGTCGACGATCACGCTCGATGGTTCGAGCAGAGCCGCACGCTGCTGCATGCTCAGCGCGTGCGCGAACATCATGCCATTGGGCGCCGGATCGATGCCCGAGACGAACACCGACACGCTGCCGCGCTCGGCCGGTCCGCGCCAGTCGCCATCGATCCACTGGAACGGTTCGACCTGCACGACCGCCGGATCCATGCGCAGCCACACTTCCGTATCGCGCGGGATCGGCCGGCCGAGTTCGACGGTTTGCGTGCCCGGATAGCCGGCCCAGATATCGCCGCCGGATTTGCTCACATACACGCCGGCGCTGGAGAAAATGCCGAACATCAGCGCGGTCATCATCAGCAGCAGCAGACCGGAAAACGCGACCGCAAGCGCGGCCGGCAGGAACTTGCGCCACTCGTAGATCAAGGTCTTGCGGGCCAGCGCGACGATCATTTCGGCGCCTTGAGTGGCGGGATCGCGCCGCCGAAGGCCTTGTACAGCGCGATGAAGCTCAAGGCGCGGTCGCGCAGCACCAGGCTCTGCTGCAGATGCGCCTGGGCGAGCGCGAGATTCGCCGTCGCCGTATCGAGGCCGTCGCCGAGGCCGATGCGTTGCAGGGTCTGCGCGGATAGCGCGCCGTGCTCGTTCAAGGCCAGGGATTTCTGCGCATTTTCCACAAGTAAACTTTTTGCATCGAACTGGGCGAGCGCGGTCTGCGCCTCGGCGACGCTTTCGAGCACGGCTTCGCGGTAGGCGAGCACGGCTGCGGACAAGGCCGCCTCGCGCGCGTTGACCACGGCACGGCGTGCACCCCAGTCGACGATCGGAATCGTGACCATCGGACCGAGCAGAGGCACCGCCTTATCCGGGCGGTCCAGATCGCCGGTGACGCTGGTCGACGAGATCAAGGTGCCGATGATGCCGAGCTTGGGGTACATGTCGGCGCGCGCGATACCGAGGTCGCCCGCGGCATGCAGCACATTCTGTTCGGCGCGGCGGATTTCCGGACGCGTGCGCAACAGGTCGGCCGGGGTCTGGCTGACATCGAGCGGTGGCAGACGCGGCTGCGCGCTGGTGTCGTGCAGAGCCGGGTCGGGCGAGTTGGTGCCGAGCAGCACGGCGAGCGCCTGTCCGGTTTGCATGATGGTGAGCGCGGGTTCGCTCGCATCGCTCAACGCCTGTTGCAGATCGACTTGCGCGCGGTCGACTTCGAGCGCCGAGGCCATGCGCGTGCGCAGGCGTATCTGCGCCAGCTCGACCTGCTTGCGCCGCAACGCAACGAGGTCGTCGAGAACCCGCCCACGTGCCTGTGCTGCACGCAGTTCAACGTAGTTCTTCGCGACTTCGGCGATTACCGAGACGCGCGCGGCAGCCTCGTCGACGATCGCGGTATTCAGATCGGACAGGGCCATGCGTGAGCTGGCCCGCGAGCGGCCGAAAAAGCCGAACTCCCAGGTCGAATCGAAGCCCATCTCCAGATAGCCGGTCGAGCCACCCGGCGACGTTTCTTCGTAGATGCGGAAATTGAGATTGGGCCAGAACTCGCTGCGTGCACGATGGCGCAGGCTGCGCGCGGCGCGTAACCGCTCGCCCGCGATCTGGATGCCGAGATTGTCGTGCAGGGCGTGCTCGATCAGTTGGTTGAGCGTGGCGTCGTCGAATGCATGCCACCAGTTCTGCAGATCGGGCTGCAGGAGGCCCGGGGCTGCCGGTGCGCCGTTTTGCCACGTGGCAGGGACGTCGTTTGGCAAATCGGGCACCTTCGTATGGGTCGAAGCGCATGCCGCGAAAAGCGCAAGACTCCCTGCCAAGGCCGTACTGCGCAGCATCGACGAAGCGATCGGGCGCACCGAGAGGGTGCCGAGCGATTTTATGAACGTCTTGCGGCAACGCCGATCAGCACAGGTCATTCGGCTATTTTTGCATTTGCGCGCGGGATTTTCGACCCATGCGGGTTTTGGGCGCTTTGCCGGTTGAAATCTTGAGATATGGAAACCCCTTCGCCGCAAGCGTAACGTGGGCTGTGGGCCGGGTCGAATGGCCAACGCGATTGGCGTCCGGAGCATTGAATTGGTTGTGAAATCGGAAGTTTCGAATTCAAGCAGCAGCCCCGACGGCGCAGTGCGGCTGGATGTCTGGCTATGGGCCGCGCGCTTCTTCAAGACGCGTTCGCTGGCCAAGCACGCGGTCGAGGGTGGCAAGGTCGAGGTCAACCAGGGGACAGGCAAGCCGGCGAGGCCCGTGCATGTCGGCGACCGATTGCGCATCTCTCGTGGCGAGGAGCGCTTCGAGATCGACGTGATTGCGCTCAGCGAGCAACGCGGGTCGGGCGCGGCTGCGCAGAATCTCTATCGGGAAACCGAAGCCAGCCGCACGAGCCGTGAAGCGTCGGCCGAGCAGCGCCGCATGGAGCGCGCCGGCTATTCGAAGCCGCCGACCAAACCGGACAAACGCGCGCGGCGCCTGATCCGGCTGCTCGGCGATATCGATGCGTACTAGTGCGCCCCTCCGCAAACAACTTCTACACGCGAAGCTCAGTTCTATTCCCTTCTCCCGCTGGCGGCGACCACAGGGAGTGCACGGCTGAGAAGGTGCCGAAGGCGGATGAGGGTGGTGTGGGGAGCGCGCACCGCTCGATGTTGCGCCACCCTCACCCGGCGCGCTACGCGCCGACCTCTCCCGCCAGCGGGAGAGGTGAGCCGGCAACGCGACACTATGCACAAACCGCTACAGAAGATGCTTCAAGCGATACAGCAGGTCCAATGCGGCGCGTGGCGTCAATGCGTCGACATCGATATCGCGCAGCGCGTCCTCGACTGGGCTGGCCTTTTCGAACAGGCCGAGCTGCGGCGAGGCTTCCGTTGCGGGGGCCGAGGATGAGCGCTGCCCACTCGCTTCGAGCACGCGCAGGTATCGACTCGCGTCGGCAATGACGGCCTTGGGCACGCCGGCCAGCGCGGCGACATGCAGGCCGAAGCTGCGGTTGGCGGGGCCTTCCTTGACCGCATGCATGAAGACGAGCTGATCGCCGTATTCGATCGCGTCGAGATGCACGTTGGCGATACCGTCATAGCGCGTGGCGAGATCGGTGAGCTCGAAGTAATGTGTCGCAAACAAGGTGAATGCGCGATTCTGCGTCGCCAGTTGCACCGCGCAGGCCTGCGCAAGCGCGAGGCCGTCGTAGGTCGAGGTGCCGCGGCCGACTTCGTCCATCAGCACCAGACTGTACTTTGTCGCATTGTGCAGAATGTTCGCGGTTTCGCTCATCTCGACCATGAACGTCGATTGCCCGCGCGCGAGATCGTCGCCCGCGCCGATGCGGGTGAAGATGCGGTCGATCGGGCCGATGATCGCCGCATCCGCCGGCACGAAGCTGCCGATATGCGCGAGCAGCACGATCAGCGCGGCCTGGCGCATGTAGGTCGACTTTCCTCCCATGTTCGGACCGGTGATGATCAGCATGCGGCGCCCGCCTTGTTCAGACGTGTCATCAAGAATCAGATCGTTCGGCTCGAATGGATCGCTGCGCACCTGTTCGACGACTGGATGGCGGCCGCGCGCGATCTGGATCCCGGCGGTTTCCGCCAGCTGCGGAGCCTTCCAGTTCAACGTGTCGGCGCGTTCGGCCAGATTGGCGAGCACGTCGAGTTCGGCCACCGCAGTCGCGGCCTGGCGCAGTGCGCTGAGACGCTCGATCAGGAAATCGAGCAACGCCTCGTAGAGCGCGCGCTCGCGCATCAGGGAGCGCTCGCGCGCCGACAGCACCTTGTCCTCGAATGCTTTCAATTCCTCGGTGATGTATCTTTCTGCACTTTTCAGCGTTTGCCGCCTTGTATAGTGAGTCGGCGCCTTGTCGGACTGGCCCTTGCTGATCTCGATGTAATAGCCGTGCACGCTGTTGTAGCCGACCTTCAGGGTCGCGATGCCGGTCGCGGCTCTTTCGCGTTCTTCGAGATCGATCAGGAATTGGTCGGCATTGGTCGACAGCGTGCGCAATTCATCCAGTTCCGCATCGAAGCCGGCGCGGATCACGCCGCCGTCGCGCAGCAGGGCAGGCGGTTGTTCGAGTACGACAGCGGCGAGGTGCCGCGCCGTTTCGCGATGCTCTCCGAGTTGGTCGAGCAGGCGTGAGAGCAGTGGGCTGTCGCAGCCGACAACAGCCGCGCGCAGCGCAGGCGTGGTAGCGAGACCGTCGCGCAACGTGGACAGGTCGCGTGGCCGCGCCGAGCGCAGGGCCACGCGCGCGAGGATGCGCTCGAGGTCGCCAATACCGCGCAGCACCTCGCGCAGGTTCTCAAAACGGCGTTGTTCGATCAGGCTTTCGATCGCCTGGTAGCGCAGGCGCAGGATGTCGCGATTGCGCAGCGGGCGGTGCAGCCAGCGGCGCAGTGCGCGCGCGCCCATCGGCGTGATCGTGGAATCGAGTACGCCGAGCAGGGTGTGTTCCTGGCGTCCACTCGGGTGCGTGTCGAGTTCGAGATTGCGCCGCGTCGCCGCGTCGAGCGCGACGGTTTCGCCCGGATTCTCGACCGCAAGCCCAGACAGATGTGGTAGCGCGGACTTCTGTGTTTCCTCGACGTAGCCCAGCAGGCTGCCCGCAGCAGCGATCGCCAGCGGCATGTTCTCGCAGCCATATCCTGACAGATCGCGCACGCCGAAGAATTTCGTCAGCTGGCGCTGTGCGGTTTCCGCATCGAAATGCCACGGCGCGCGTTTGCGCAGGCCGGCCAGACCGGAGACAAGCTGCGGCCACGCCACATCCTCGCTGACCAGGGTTTCGGCGGGCGCGAGGCGCGCGAGCTCCGAGGCGAGCTGTTCGGCGTCGACCACTTCGCCGAGCAGGAAACGCCCGCTTGTTAGATCGATCCATGCGAGTCCGTATCCACTCTTGCCTGCGGCGATGGCGAGCAGCAGATTGTCGCGGCGTTCCTCGAGTAAGGCCTCGTCGGTCACCGTGCCCGGCGTGATGATGCGCACGACCCGACGCTCGACCAGGCCTTTCGCCAGCGCCGGATCGCCGATCTGTTCGCAGATCGCGACCGACTCGCCGAGCTTCACCAGCTTGGCCAGATAGCCCTCGACCGCGTGATATGGCACGCCGGCCATCGGAATCGGCGCACCGGCCGACGCGCCGCGCTGGGTCAGGGTGATATCGAGCAAACGCGCGGCCTTGCGCGCATCGTCGTAGAACAGTTCGTAGAAATCGCCCATGCGGAAAAGCAGCAGCGTTTCCGGATGCTCGGCCTTGGCGCTCAGGTATTGGCGCATCAATGGCGTGTGGGAGGCGAGATCGTCGCGATTCATCTTTGCGCGGAGAGGGAAAATCGGTTAGAAGGATTCGACTGAAGCAAGGCACGCATTGTAGTGGAGTTAGCCATGTCCTCGTCCGCCGTCGCCACCGATCATGATTTGAACCTGCTCGCGCAGACGATCGCGGCGATTTTCAGCCAACGCGGCGCAACCCTTATTGCAGCGGAGTCGTGCACCGGCGGCTGGATTGCGAAAACGCTGACCGATATCGCCGGTTCGTCGGCATGGTTCGAATGCGGCGTCGTCGCCTACAGCTACGAAGCCAAGGAGGCGTTGCTCGGCGTGCGTCCGGAGACGCTCGAACTGCATGGCGCGGTGAGCAAGGAGACAGTGACGGAAATGGTCGCCGGCGCGCTGGCGCGCTTCGGTGCGACTGTGGCGGTCGCCGTGACCGGCATTGCCGGGCCGAGCGGTGGTACCCACGACAAGCCGGTTGGCACCGTGTGGATCGGCTGGAAGCGGCGTGGTGGCTATGCGCAGACGCAAGTCTTCCATTTCGACGGCGATCGCGAAGCGGTGCGCCGGCAGACCGTCGCCGCGGCACTGCGCGGTGTAGAGAAAATTCTTACAAGCTGACGCGTCGATTGTCCGATGCGGGAGCGGGTGGGGTGTGGGATAATTTGCCCGTCCAATCAGAATCAAAACCGCCTTCACTTGGCGCGCGCGCCGACCCCGATTCAAGTCCGGGCGGGCTCTGCCGGCAGGAAGTGTTCAAGCATCGCAATCCGTGAGACGGATACCAGCCAATCTCACGTCCACTCGCATACTTTGAGGTAGCAGCAATGGATGACAACAAGCGCAAGGCCCTTTCCGCCGCTCTCGGCCAGATCGAAAAACAGTTCGGCAAAGGCGCCGTGATGCGCATGGGCGATCGCGCGGTCGATGTGATCGAGTCGATTCCTACCGGATCGCTGATGCTCGATATCGCGCTGGGCATCGGCGGCCTGCCGCGCGGACGCGTGGTCGAAATCTATGGGCCGGAAGCCTCGGGCAAGACCACGCTCACGCTGCAGGTCATCGCACAGGCGCAGAAGCTGGGCGGCGCCTGCGCCTTTATCGATGCGGAGCATGCGCTGGATCCGACCTACGCGGAGAAACTCGGCGTGAAGGTCGACGATCTGCTGCTGTCTCAGCCCGACACCGGCGAGCAGGCGCTGGAAATCGCCGACATGCTGGTGCGTTCGAGCGCCGTGGATGTGGTTGTGATCGACTCCGTCGCCGCGCTCACGCCGCGTGCGGAAATCGAGGGCGAAATGGGCGATCAGTTGCCAGGCCTGCAGGCGCGCCTGATGTCGCAGGCGCTGCGTAAACTGACCGGCAATATCAAGCGCTCCAATACGATGGTGATCTTCATCAACCAGTTGCGCATGAAGATCGGCGTGATGATGCCTGGCCAGAGTCCGGAGGTGACCACCGGCGGCAATGCGCTGAAGTTCTATGCCTCGGTGCGCCTCGACATCCGCCGCATCGGCGCGGTGAAGAAGGGCGAGGAAATCATCGGCAACCAGACGAAGATCAAGGTGGTCAAGAACAAGCTCGCGCCGCCGTTCAAGCAGGTCATCACCGAGATTCTCTACGGCGAGGGCATCTCGCGCGAAGGCGAACTGATCGACATGGGCAGCGAGCACAAGATCGTGGAAAAATCCGGCGCTTGGTACAGCTACGGCGGCGAACGCATCGGCCAGGGCAAGGACAATGCGCGCCAGTATCTGAAAGACAATCCGACCGCCGCCAAGGAAATCGAGGACAAGCTGCGTGCCGCGCTGGCGCCGAAGGCGACCGCCGCTGCCGCGCCGCAGGCAGAGGAGCTGGAGGAGGTTTAAGCTAGCAACTGCTTACAAGACGGAGCTATTTCCATGGCTGCCAGCGTGACTGAACTCTTTGTCGAAGCCTCAGAGCTTGCCGAATCGGATCGGGCGGCCTTGGCTGGGTTGCTTCTCGAAAGCCTTGAATCGCCACCCGAAGTTGGAATCGAGGCGGCGTGGGTGGAAGAGGTGGAGCGCCGCGTCAAGCAGATTGAGTTGGGCGAAGTCGAAGCCGTTTCCTGGGAGGAAGTCCGCGAACGATTGCGGACTCGGTTGCGTGGGAACTAGGCGTGTCGAATTTCACCCAAGCGCCGCAGAAGAGATCGAACGTGCACGAGCGTGGTATGCAACACGAAATCCAATCGCCGCTCATGCTTTTGTGGTTGAGCTGGAACAATCGGTCAAGCGCATAGGCGAATCGCCTGAAACCTGGCCGAAATACATCGCCGAAACGCGACGATATTCGTTCCCGCGTTTTCCTTTCAGCTTGATCTATCGATTGCAATCGATTGCAGGCAGAAGCGATCGTTGTAGTCGCAGTCAGTCATCATCGTCGCAGGCCCGGGTATTGGGGTTTACGCGTTGATGAGTAAATCCGACCGGAAGGATAGAGGCGATGCGTACAACAGGGCGCTTGCCCTTCTCGTGCGTCGCGAGCATTCTGCGCGCGAACTGAAATCCAAGCTCGCCCAGCGTGGTCTCGACGTGGACGAGTCAGCCGCGGCACTGGCCAAGCTGCAATCGAAGGATTTCCAGAGCGATGCCCGCTTCGGCGAGATGCTGGTGCGCACGCGGCTCGAAGGTGGCTACGGTGCGCGCTGGATCGTCGCCGAGTTGCGCACGCATGGCATCGATGAGAGCAGGGCGCATGCGCTGATCGAAGAAGCCAGGCCCGATTGGCCGGATCTGATCCGCCGCCAACTGCGCCGCCGCTATGGCACAAAGCGTTCCAAGGACTTCGTCGAGCGCAATAAACGTGCGGCCTTCCTCTTGCGTCGCGGTTTCGACGCCGCAGCTGTTAAACTTGTCATCGACGAGAGCGGCATGGCCGAATCAGTAGACGAAGTCGATTGATGCTCGACGGCGCGTGGCGCGATCCGATCGTCTTTTTGTCCGTCATCCCGGCGAAAGCCGGGATCCAGTTCCCCAAAGCAGAATAAGACACTGGATTCCGGCTTTCGCCGGAATGACGATTCTTGTGGTGTTTTGTGTATTTGCACTAGTCACGTGTCGTAAAAGACCGATGAAAACCAGTTCCGAAATCCGCCAGACCTTTCTCGACTTCTTCAAGGCCAAGGGCCACACCATCGTGCCGTCGGCGCCACTGGTGCCCGGCAACGACCCGACCCTGTTGTTTACCAACTCGGGCATGGTGCAGTTCAAGAACGTGTTTCTCGGCAGCGAGAAGCTGTCCTATGTGCGCGCCGCCGATGTGCAGCGCTGCCTGCGCGCGGGCGGCAAACACAACGATCTGGATTCGGTCGGCTACACCGCGCGCCATCACACGTTTTTCGAGATGCTCGGCAACTGGTCGTTCGGCGACTATTTCAAGCGCGAGGCAATCCTCTGGGCCTGGGAATTGCTGAGCGATGTATTCAAGCTGCCGAAGGATCGGTTGCTTGTCACCGTGTATCACACCGACGACGAAGCCTTCGATCTGTGGCACAAGGAAATCGGTCTGCCGGTCGAACGCATCATCCGCATCGGCGACAACAAGGGCGCGCCGTACGCATCGGACAATTTCTGGCAGATGGCCGACACCGGGCCGTGCGGACCGTGCACGGAGATTTTCTACGACCACGGTTCCGATATCGCCGGCGGCCCGCCGGGATCGCCGGACGAGGACGGCGATCGCTATATCGAAATCTGGAATCTCGTATTCATGCAATTCGATCGCGCGGGCGATGGCACGCTGTCGAATTTGCCCGCGCCCTGCGTCGATACCGGCATGGGCCTGGAGCGTCTCGCGGCGATCCTGCAGCATGTGCACAGCAACTATGAAATCGATCTGTTCCAGCATTTGATCAAGGTCGCGGGCAAGCTGACCAACACGACCGATCTGGAAAACAAATCGCTGCGCGTGATTGCCGATCATATCCGCGCCTGCAGTTTCCTGATCGTCGACGGCGTGCTGCCATCGAACGAAGGTCGCGGTTATGTGCTGCGCCGGATCATCCGCCGCGCCTTGCGCCACGGTTACATGTTGGGGCAGAAACAGCCGTTCTTCTATAAGTTGGTCGATGCGCTCGTCGCCGAAATGGGGCAGGCCTATCCCGAACTTGCCGCGAAACGCGACACGGTCGAGAAGGCGCTGAAGGCTGAAGAAGAACGTTTCGGCGAGACGCTAGAAAACGGAATGAAGATATTCGAAGGAGCGACTAGCAATCTCGTTCCGCGCACTGAATTCCAGAAATCGCTTGAGCCTGAAGAAGGTTATCCCGACACCGAGCGTCCGCATGAGTCTACGATTAGCGCTGATGTCGTATTCAAGCTCTACGATACCTTTGGCTTTCCTTACGACCTCACGGCGGATCTAGCCCGCGAGCGTGGATTTCGTTTGGATCGCCCTGGGTTTGTCCAATTGATGGAGAAGCAGCGCGCACGCGCACGCGCGGCGAGCCAATTCGAGTCGAAGGGTACGTTGTCGGCGGACGTCGTGCAGAAACTGCCGCAGACGCAATTCCTCGGCTATGACACGCTCGCTGCCGATGGTTTGAAACTCGTTGCGATCGTGCGCGGCGACCGCACGGTCGATGAACTCGGCGATGGCGAAGACGCCACGCTGATCCTCGAACGCACACCGTTCTACGCCGAATCCGGTGGCCAGGTTGGCGATACCGGCGTGCTGAGTTCGGCCGACGGCAAGTTCGCGGTGCGCGACACAGTCAAACTTGCCGGCGCCTATCACGGCCATGTCGGCCACTGGAGCGGCAAGTCGCTCAAAGTCGGTGCGACGCTGCGTGGCGAGGTCGATGGATCGCGTCGCCAGGCGATCGTGCTCAATCATTCGGCCACGCATCTGCTGCACGCGGCCTTGCGTCAGGTACTTGGCGAGCACGTCACGCAGAAAGGCTCGCTGGTCGCGCCCGATCGTCTGCGTTTCGATTTCTCGCATTTCGCGCCGGTGACGCGCGATGGATTGCAACGCATCGAGGATATCGTCAACGACGAAGTCCGCCGCAACGTTGCCGCGGATGTGCGCCTGATGGCTTACAAGGATGCGATCGAATTCGGCGCGATGGCCCTGTTCGGCGAGAAGTACGGCGATGAAGTGCGCGTGCTCAAGATGGGCGACTTTTCCACCGAGCTATGCGGTGGCACGCACGTCGGCCGCACCGGCGACATTGGCCTGTTCAAGATCGTCAGCGAAGGCGGCGTCGCCGCGGGCATCCGCCGCATCGAGGCGCTGACTGGCGCGGGCGCGCTTGCCTATGTCAGCGCGGAAGAGACCAAGCTCGACCAGGTT
>NZ_DATBQK010000005.1:0-34512 GCF_036560865.1 Rudaea sp. | reverse complement strand
TCGCCGTAGAGCACGAGCACGCGTGCGCCATCGGGAATCGCCGGGATCGCCAGCTGCATCGCATGACCGGTGCCGCGTTGCTCGGCTTGCTGTACCCAGTTGAGATCGGCTTGTCCGGCGAAGGCCGCGCGCAATTGTTCGCCGCGATGGCCGAAGACGACGTGGATTTTTTCCGGGCGCAGCGCCCGCGCTGTGTCGAGCACATGCGCGAGCAACGGCCGTCCGGCCAGCGGCAGCAGCACTTTCGGTCGCGCCGAGCGCATGCGTTTGCCCTCGCCGGCGGCGAGGATCACGATATGCAGTGGAGTCGTTTTGCTCATGCCGCTACGATAACGCAGAGCGGAGGCCAGATTCGAGTTTTTCCCGGCCCGAACGCGGGCACTCGGCTCGCGCTCGTATTAGAGTCACAAATCCAACCAGACGGGGGAGAAATCATCATGCCAATCGTTACTGCTTTATATGCCGGGTTGCTCGGTTTGATGTCCATCGCGGTGTCGTATCCCGCCGGCAGCCTGCGCGGCAAGCTGAATATCCCGTTCGGCGACGGCGGCAACAAGGATTTGCTGATGGCCATGCGCCGCCAGGCCAATTTTGTCGAGTACGTGCCGCTGGCCTTGCTTCTGATTGCGCTGCTGGAAATGAACGGCGTATCCAAGCTGCCGATTCACGTACTCGGCGCAGGCCTGGTGATAGCGCGTGTCTGCCATGCGCTGGGACTTCGCAGCGACACGATGCAGGCCCCGGGACGCCTCGTCGGCGCGGCGGGCACGGTTCTGATCACCGTGGTTACGTCGATCTGGTTGGTCGTACGGTTTTTCGCATAAGGGTTCTGCAAATTTGCGGCGGGTTTGGGACTTCCGAAACCCGCAAACGAAAACGCCGGCGCAAGGCCGGCGTCGGATGCAGCGTGAATTTCCCGCGCTTCAGTGTTTCATATTGCGCCGCAGGCGTTCGATCGCCTGCAACTGCGCGAGCGCCTGTGCGAGTTCGGCCTGGGCTTGGGCGATTTCGACCGCATCGGTGCGATTGGCCAGCGCGCGTTCGGCCCCTTCCTTGGCGCGGTGCGCCGCGGCTTCATCGAGATCCTTGGCGCGGATCGCGGTGTCGGTCAGCACGGTGACGACTTGCGGCTGCACTTCGAGGATGCCGCCGGAGACGTAGAAGAACTGCTCGTCGCCGTTCTCCGCGATCACGCGCACCTGACCGGGCTTGAGCTTGGTGATCAGCGGCGCGTGACGCGGCATGATGCCGAGTTCGCCTTCCTCGCCGGTGGCGACGACCATCTTCGCCTCGCCGTGAAAGATCTCGGCTTCTGCGCTGACGATGTCGCAGCGGATTGTGGTGGTCATGGTGTTGCCTCGGTGTGTGATTCGCTTTTGTCGAATCGGGTAGACGGAAGACGGGTAGACGAGGAGACGGCAGAAAAGAACCGCAGCGGCGCTTTTCGTCTATTCGTCTACCCGTCTCTCCGTCTGCTCGTTCAGGCTGCTTTCTTTTCTGCCATCTTCTTGGCCTTCTCAAAGGCTTCGTCGATGCCGCCGACCATGTAGAACGCCTGCTCGGGAAGACTGTCGCATTCGCCGTCGACGATCATCTTGAAGCCGCGAATGGTTTCCTTGAGCGACACATACTTGCCCGGCGAGCCGGTGAACACTTCGGCGACGTGGAACGGCTGCGAGAAAAAGCGCTCGACCTTGCGCGCGCGCGACACGGTCGCCTTGTCTTCTTCGCTCAACTCGTCCATGCCGAGAATCGCGATGATGTCCTTGAGTTCCTTGTAGCGCTGCAATGTGGCCTGCACCTTGCGCGCGGTGTCGTAATGCTCGTTGCCGATCACGTTCGGATCGAGCTGGCGGCTGGTCGAATCGAGCGGATCGACCGCTGGATAAATACCCAGCGAAGCGATATTGCGCGAAAGCACGACGGTCGCGTCCAGATGCGCGAACGTGGTCGCCGGCGACGGATCGGTCAAGTCGTCCGCGGGCACGTAGATCGCCTGGATCGAAGTGATGGATCCTGTTTTAGTGCTCGTAATGCGTTCTTGCAGCACGCCCATTTCCTCCGCCAGCGTCGGCTGGTAGCCCACCGCCGACGGCATGCGGCCGAGCAGCGCGGACACTTCAGTGCCGGCCAGTGTGTAGCGGTAGATATTGTCGACGAAGAACAGCACGTCGCGGCCCTTGCCGGTCTCGTCCTTCTCATCGCGGAAATATTCGGCCATGGTCAGGCCGGTCAGCGCGACGCGCAGGCGGTTGCCCGGCGGCTCGTTCATCTGACCGTAGACCATCGCCACTTTCGACTCGGTGATGTTGTCGAGCTTGATCACGCCCGCTTCGATCATCTCGTGATAGAAGTCGTTGCCTTCGCGCGTGCGCTCGCCGACGCCGGCGAACACCGACAGGCCCGAGTGCTGGGTCGCGATGTTGTTGATCAACTCGAGCATGTTCACGGTCTTGCCCACGCCCGCGCCGCCAAACAGGCCGACCTTGCCGCCCTTGGCGAACGGACACACCAGATCGATGACCTTGATGCCGGTTTCGAGCAATTCGTTGGCCGCCGCCTGCTCATCGTATTTCGGCGCCGCGCGATGGATCACCCAATAATCCTTGACCGCGATCGGGCCGGCCTCGTCGATCGGCCGGCCGAGCACGTCCATGATGCGGCCCAGCGTGCCGATGCCGACCGGCACCTTGATGCCTTCGCCGGTGTTGGTCGCGACGAGGTTGCGCTTCAGTCCGTCGGTCGAGCCGAGCGCGATCGTGCGCACGACGCCATCGCCAAGCTGCTGCTGCACTTCGAGCGTGATCTCGGTGCCGTCGACTTTCAGCGCGTCGTATACTTTTGGCACCTGATCGCGCGGAAATTCGACGTCGACCACCGCGCCGATGATTTGAACTACTTTGCCTTGATTCATTGGAGTAACTCCACAGTTCTGTTGTCTCATCGTTCCCGCACCGCGGGAATCCTTCATTGTTTGGGAAGACGGGCAGACGAGGAGACGGGTAGACGGAAAAGCGCCGAGTCGATGCGACCTGCCTTTCCGTCTTTCGTCTATCCGTCTCCTCGTCTACCCGTCTATCGATTCACACCGCCGCCGCGCCGCCCACGATCTCGCTGATTTCCTGCGTGATCGCGGCCTGACGCGCCTTGTTGTAGATCAGGGTCAGCGAATCGATCGCCTTGCTCGCGTTGTCGCTCGCGGATTTCATCGCGACCATGCGCGCGGCGTGTTCGCTGGCAAGATTCTCCAACGTCGCCTGATACACCAGCGACTCGATATAGCGCGTGAGCACGTGATCGAGCACCGCTTCAGCGCTCGGTTCGTAGATGTAGTCCCAGTCGTGCGCAGTGGCGAGCGAATCCGATGGCGGCAGCGGCAACAGCTGGTCGAGCGTGGCCTTCTGCGTCATCGTGTTGACGAAATCGTTGTAGGCGAGGAACAGACGATCGATGCGGCGCGCGCCGTAGGCGTCGAGCATCACCTTGTTCACGCCGATCAGGTGCTCGACGCTGGGTTTTTCGCCTAGGTGCGTGGCGCTGCCGACCAGATTGACCTTCAGGCGTTTGAAAAACGCGTTGGCCTTGGCGCCGATCGCGACAATATCCACTTCGACGTTTTTTTCCTGCCAGCCGCGGATTTCGCCAAGCAGACGGCGGAACAGGTTGGAATTCAGGCCGCCGCACAGACCGCGGTCGGTGGAGACGACGATATAGCCGACGCGCCTGATTTCCGCGCGCTCGCCGAGAAACGGATGCTTGTACTCGGAATGGGCCTTGGCGATGTGACCGATCATCTGGCGCATCGCGCGCGCATACGGGCGCGACGACTTCATCAGTTCCTGCGCCTTGCGGATTTTCGAGGCCGAAACCATTTCCAGCGCACGCGTAACCTTGCGCGTGTTCTGCACACTCTTGATCTTGGTCTTGATTTCTCTGCCGCTGGCCATGCTTTTCTCTTCTTCGTAGGCTGGGCTGAAAAGCCCAGCTTGCGGATTCGTTCAATGCTGGGCTTCGCAGCCCAGCCTACGCTCACCAGCTACCCGTCTTCTTGAATTCCTCGATGCCTTTCTTCAACGTCGCTTCGATCGCGTCGTTCCAGTCGGCCTTGTCGTTCGCGGCCTTTACCCAGTCGCCGTAGTTGTTGGCAAAATGCGCATGCAGGCCGTGCTCGAACGGCAGGATTTGTGCGACCGGCAGATCGTCCAGGTGACCTTTTTCCGCGGCGTACAGCGAGACCGCGAGCTGGGCGATCGACAGCGGCGCGTATTGCTTCTGCTTCATCAGCTCGGTGACGCGCTGACCGCGTTCGAGCTGGGCGCGGGTTGCGGCGTCGAGGTCGGAGGCGAACTGCGCAAACGCGGCGAGTTCGCGGTACTGCGCGAGCGCGAGCTTCACGCCGCCGGACAATTTCTTGATGATCTTGGTTTGCGCCGCGCCGCCGACGCGCGACACCGAGATGCCCGCGTTCACGGCAGGGCGGATGCCGGCGTTGAACAAATCGGTTTCGAGGAAGATCTGGCCGTCGGTGATCGAGATCACGTTGGTCGGCACGAACGCCGAGACGTCGCCGGCCTGGGTCTCGATGATCGGCAGCGCGGTCAGCGAGCCGGTCTTGCCCTTGACCGCGCCGTTGGTGACTTTCTCGACCCAGGCTTCGCTCACGCGCGAGGCGCGTTCGAGCAGGCGCGAGTGAAGATAGAACACATCGCCCGGATAGGCTTCACGGCCCGGCGGGCGGCGCAGCAACAGCGAAATCTGGCGATACGCCCAAGCCTGCTTGGTCAGATCGTCGTAGATGATCAGCGCGTCTTCGCCGATGTCGCGGAAGAACTCGCCCATCGCGCAACCCGAATACGGCGCGATGTACTGCATCGCCGCCGAATCCGACGCTGATGCGGCGACGATGATCGTGTGCGCGAGCGCGTCGTTTTCTTCGAGCTTGCGTACCACGTTGGCGATCGAGCTCTGCTTCTGGCCGATGGCGACGTAGACGCACTTGATGCCGCTGTCGCGTTGGTTGATGATCGCGTCGATCGCCAATGCGGTCTTGCCGGTCTGGCGGTCGCCGATGATCAGCTCGCGCTGGCCGCGGCCGATCGGAATCATCGCGTCGACCGATTTGTATCCGGTCTGCACCGGCTGCGACACCGACTTGCGCCAGATCACGCCCGGCGCGACCTTTTCGATCGGCGAGGTCTGCGTGGTTTTCAGCGCGCCCTTGCCGTCGATCGGATTGCCCAGTGCATCGACCACGCGGCCGAGCATTTCGCGGCCGACCGGCACTTCGAGAATGCGCCCGGTGGTCTTGACCGTGTCGCCTTCGCGCAGATGCTGATACTCGCCGAGCACCACCGCACCGACCGAGTCGCGCTCGAGGTTCAGCGCCAGCGCCACGGCGTTGCCGGGCAGCTCGATCATTTCGCCCGACATCGCGTCGGCGAGGCCATGAATGCGCACGATGCCGTCAGACACCGAAACGATCGTGCCCTCGTTGCGCGCTTCCGCGTCGAGTTTGACCTTTTCGATACGGTTCTTGATCAGCTCGCTGATTTCAGAAGGGTTGAGTGTGGTTGCCATTTCTTTGGTTCCTTTGTCGGGCGCGAATGTGGGAATCGCACTCGGGTTCAATTGAATTCTATAGTTTGGGAAGACGACGCGCGCTGCGCGAGCTGAAACGGGGAAACGACGCTCACTTACGTTCGCTCAGACGGGGAATCGGAAAAGCGCAAAACCCCGCCTTCGACTCACCGTCTTTTCGTTTCTTCGTCTATCCGTCTATCCGTTTCCTCACTGCGTCAACGCCGTCTCTAGCCGCGCAAGACGTCCGCGTACCGAGCCGTCGATCACCACGTCGCCGGCGTCGATCACCGCGCCGCCGATCACCGACGGATCGATGTGCTGCTCCAGTTCGATGTCGCGGCCGAAACGTTTCTTCAGCGCGAACTTGATTGCGTCGGTCTGCGCTGCGGGCACTTCGACCGCCGAGCGCACGGTCACCTTGAGCACATGCTCGGCCTCGCGCTTGAATTCCTCGAATAGTGCGGCGACGTCCGGCAGCAGGGCGATGCGGTGATTCTCGACCAGCAGATTGAGGAAACCGGCGAAGGCCGAATCCGCGCTGTCGTACGGCGGCAGCAGCAGGCCAGCCAATTCAGCATTGCCCAGACGCGGATCGCCGATCAGCGCGCGCACGCGTGCGTCGCTGACCGCCTGCGCGGCAAAATTCAGCTGCTGCGACCACGCGCCGAGCGCATTGCCGGCGCGCGCCGATTCGAACGCGGCGCGCGCATAGGGACGAGCCAGGGTCAGGGTTTCGCTCATCGCCTAGATCTCGGTTACCAGCTGGTCGAGCAGGGCCTTGTGCGCTTCCGGATTGATCTCGCGCTGGATGATCCTCGAAGCGCCTTGCACCGCGAGCGCGGCGACCTGGCCACGCAGCGATTCGCGCGCCTTGCCGACGAGGCCGTCGATCTCGGTCTGCGCGACGGCCTTTTGCCGCGACGCCTCGCCGAGCGCATCGGTCTTGGCCTTGTCCAGAATCTGGTTGGCCTGCTGCTGCGCCTTGTCGATGATTTCGCTGGCCTGCACGCGCGCCTTCTTGATCTCGTCGGCCACGCGCGCGTCGGCGTCCTTCAATTCGGCCTTGGCGCGATCGGCGGCGCTCAGACCTTCGGCGATGCGTTGCGCACGGTCGTCCATCGCCTTGCTCAGCGGCGGCCAGATAAATTTCATCGTGAACCAGATCAGGATCCCGAAGGTCAGGATCTGGGCGATGAGTGTTGCATTGATGCTCACGGGCTAACCCTCGTCAAGCGATTGGGACGTTGCGCGTCAGTGCGCCAGCGCGGACGCGGCAACCTTGGCGGCGAACGGATCGACGAAGGTCAGGTACAGCGCGATACCCACGCCGATGATCGGAATCGCATCGATCAGTCCGACCAGCAGGAACATCTTGCCCTGCAGCATCGGCACGAGTTCCGGCTGGCGCGAGGCGCCTTCGAGAAACTTGCCGCCCATCAGGCCCATGCCGATGGCGGCGCCGATGCCGCCGAGGCCGAGCATCAGGCCGGCCGCGATTGCGGTCATGCCTTCAACAGAAGCGAGTGCGCTGATATCCATTGTTGTCTCCGTGTAGCTTTGCGGGTGAGTGAAATGAAAAGTGTTCGGTGATGCGTCAGTGATGATCCGCTGCCATCGCCATGTAGACGACGGTCAGCACCATGAAAATGTAAGCCTGCAGCGAAATGATCAGAACGTGAAAAATCGTCCAGCCGGTGGCGAGGAGGATCTGCACGAGAAAGCCCAGATTGCTGCCAAGGCTGGTGAACGAATAATTGAGGGTGAAGCAGGCGAGCAGGATGAAGATGATCTCGCCCGCGTACATGTTGCCGAACAGTCGCAAGCCGAGGCTGACCGGCTTGGCCAGTTCTTCCACGCTTTTGAGAATGAAGTTGACCGGCATCATCCACTTGCCGAACGGGTGGAACAGGAATTCCGCGCCGACGCCTTTGACGCCTTTGGCGACGAAGCTGTAGCCGAACGCGATCAGAAATACGGTCAGCGACATGCCCAGTGCAATGTTCGGATCAGCCGAAGGCACCACGCGCAGATGCTCCACACCCGCGCCGCCGGCAAGCTTGGGCAGCAGGTCGATCGGCAGCAGGTCCATGAAGTTCATGAAGAACACCCAGAAGCCGACCAACAACGCCATCGGCGCGACGAAGCGCGCACCGTGGTGGTAGGTGTCCTTTACCTGACTGTCGACGAACTCGATACACAGTTCGATGAAATTCTGCCACTTGCCGGGTACGCCGCTGCTCGCCTTGCGCGCGGCGCCGCGGAACATGAGGATGAAGATGAAGGCCAGCCCCAGCGAGAACAGTACCGAATCGAGGTTGAGTACCCAGAATCCAGTGGCGCCTTCGACGATTTTCCACGTCTGCAGATCCAACTGCAGATAAGTCAGATGGTGCAGGATGTAACTGCTGACATCGTGAGTGGCTTCACTGGCCATGTGTCGGATAACCCATTCCTGAAACTGCCTAATCGTTCACCGCTACCGCCAGCATCAACCAGTTCACGGCCAGACAAGCCATGCTGGTGAGGATAAGCGGTGCGAAATGCTTGCCGAACAGCAGCGCTCCGACCAGAAACAAAAGCGCCGTCAACAACAGTTTTCCCAACTCCGCCCGGTAAAACGTGCCGAGTATTTCCGCTGCCTGCGATCCACCGCGGCGCAGGTATATCTTCGCCGCAAAGTATGCCGTCGGCACAATGACGACGATTCCCCCGAACAGCGCCGCGAGCGACGCCGCCTTGTCCGCCACAACCCAGGCGACAAGAGTCGCGAGTGCCGTCGTTATTGCCTGGCCGGCGCACAGGGCCCATGCCAGCGATGCATCGTTTGCCTGCACCCGAATCATGTTTCACCAAGCTTGCCCGGCCGGGCCGAAACGACAACGACGCGAACGCAGAAGCCGCTGGCAGCCAACGACCACAGATGACGTTCGAGAAACCACTCCGGAATCGGCTCTGGGACGGTGACACAATCCAGCATTGGCCGGTCAGCAAAGCGCGCAGAGTATAGCAATCGGCTGTTTGCGCCCGCAAGACAAACCGCCCGCCTGGACGGCCGTACCCGGGTGGGCATTGTGTCGCAGGCAGGGCGCAGCAAAGGAGCCGCCAGGTTCGCATCCGCGCCGTGCGCAGATTCGCCGCCGAGGCGTCGCAAAACGGGCTCGCCGGACAGCTGCGCGCGAGCATTCGATTTCGCCGCTGGCCCCCCGCATTCTCAAGACTGTTGCCTGTGGCATCGGCGCGTCGGCATAATCGCGCGATTGCGGCAGCGTCACGTTGCCCCGGGGGTGGTCGCTCAATGAGCAGTATCAAGGACCCATTCGTCGAGATCGGAGCGGGCAAGACCGTGTTTCGTGAAGGCGACGCCGGCGCGGAGATGTACATCATCGAATCCGGCCAGGTCGAGCTGCAGAGCAAGGCGCGCGCTGGGCGTCTGTCCGTCGTATTAGGTCCCGGCGATTTTTTCGGCGCGGATTTCCTGCTCGACGGCAAGGCGCGCTCGGGTACCGCAACCGTCAGGGAAAACGCGCGCCTGTTGTGCCTGACGCGCAGCGGCCTTGCCGAGGTGATTGCGCAGAATCCCGAGATCGCGCTCGGTTTGCTGCGCCGCCAGATCGAACTGCAGGTCGAGAACGAGCGCCACGAGAAGGTACTGCGGGCGCAATTGACGAGCACGGTGCCGGAGGGAACCGCAGCCGTGGCGCGGCCGGCCGAGGCCGCCCGCAGCGTACCGCCTGCGCCACCGGCGCCAGCTGTTGCACCACCGCCGCCACCTGAGCCGGCACCCGCACCGGCGCAGCCACCTGCCGCCGCCGCGCCGGCATCCGGTTACGCGCTGCGCCACATCCTGAGCGGGGAGGCAATAGCACTGGATCCGGCGCTCAGCGAATTTCTTGTCGGCCGGCCCGATCCGGCAACTGGTTCACAGCCCGAGATCGATCTGGGCCCGTATGATCAGAATCGCAACCTGAGTCGACGCCACGCCAGAATCCTGCATCGCGACGGCGTATATTGCGTGCGCGAAGACAGCGGTACGACCAACGGCACCTATGTCAATGGCGAACGCCTGCAGACCGGCGTCGAGGTGGCGCTCAAGCCGGGCGACAAGCTGCGCTTCGGCAGCATCGAAGTCGAATTCGTTTCTCTCTAATCGCAGGGGATCGTTATGGCAGAGCAGGAAAACCCGTGGCAGCAGGCGCTGGCCGCGATCGATCTCACTTCAATCGATGCGCTGAAGACGCTCAAGCGCGACCAGGACGTGCTCGAGCAGCGTCTGACCGCGATGGACCAGCTGAAAAAAGACGTCGCCGATGCGGTGTATCAGCGCGTACGCGGCGACTACGAGAAACGCGAGCATGCACTGGAGGAGCAATCCACGCCGCTCAAGCAGGCCGCGCGTGCGCAGTACGCGAAATTGCGCGGCCTGTCCGACCGCTTCGAGGCCGATCACGAAGCGATCCGTCTGGATCAGCAGGAGCTCGAGCTGCGGCACAAGCTCGGTGAGTTCGACGATGCCGAATTCGGCCGCCGGCTTGCGTCGATCGAGGGCGCGGTCAAGGACAAGACCGAAGCGCGCGAGCAGGCGCTGGGATTGAAAGCGCGTTTTCTCGAAGCGTTCCACAGCGAAGCCGAACTCACCCAGGATGCGCCTGCCGCGAGCGTGCCGGTGCCGGCTGCGGCCGCCGAGCCCACCGACCGGTTCGCAACGCTGACCGGCGTCGATATGGCCGAAATGAAAACCAACGAAGTTAAAGCCATACATAGCGGGCCACCGAACAAGACCCAAGTCATGACGGCGATCCCAGACTCCGTGGTAGGCCCTGCCGGCGGCTCCACCCAGGTATTTCGGGCAGCGCGGCTGGTGCCGCAGAACCCCGAGGCCGGCAAGCAGAGTTTCGCGCTCGCGCTCAAGCCCACCAGTATGGGCGCGGATGCGGCCAACGATATCCGCATCGGCGGGCCGGGCGTCGACTCCAAGCATGCGCAAATCGCGGTGAACATGGGCGGCTTCACCATTGTCGATCTGAGCAGCAAACACGGCACGCGCGTGAATGGCGAGAAAGTGCGCGAGCGCCAGTTGCGCCACGAAGACGTGATCCAGGTCGGCGCGGCGCGTTTCGTGTTTCGCGAAGGCTGAAGCATGGGGCTCGATATCGCGCAGGAGCAGGAGGGCGCGGCACGCGTACTCGCGCTGCGCGGGCGTCTGGATACCGACACCGCGGCGGACATGGAACTGGCCTTGCAGGATCTGCTTGCCGCGGGCGAGCACGATTTTCTGATCGATCTGAGTGGCGTCATCTACGTGAGCAGTGCCGGCTTGCGCGTGTTGCTCGCGCTGGCCAAGCGGCTTGATGGCGGCAAGGGCAGCCTGCGTCTGTGCGGGCTGAACGCCTCGGTGATGCAGGTGTTCGAGGTCGCCGGCTTCAGCAAGCTGTTCGCGATTTTCAAGGATCGCGCGACCGCCCTGGCCGGTATGGCAAAGGCCGCGCCGGCAGCACAGTCGCCAAGCCTCGCACAACAGGTCGCGCGCTTGTTGCACATCGGCGATTACACCTCGCCCGCATCGCCCCAGGCGCTCGAGCTGGCGCGCGCAGCCGCGCAATTGCTCGGCGTGAAGCCAATACCGATGCCAGTGCCTGCCACGGCGCCGCATTCGGCCTTGCCAACCTTTGCCGCGGATGTCAGGCCGCCGCGGCCGCAAGCACGGGGCCTGTTCGCCAGATTGCGCGGCCTGTTCGGAAGAAACTGAAGAGTTGCCGTCGCTTCCCTTGCGTAGCGGGGGAAGCTGCCCGCAGGGCTGATGGGGGCGCTTTAGTCATGCCCGATCAAGAGCATGAGCGCCCCCTTCCGCCTTCGGCACCTTCCCCCGCTGCGCAGGGGAAGGAAAGCCGCTGCGCAGGGGAAGGAAAAGCGATCTCCGCGCCAGCCAAAGTGCAGGGGTATTTCAAACTTCAGTTGGCCGCATCAATAGGCATGGCTGCTCCGCGATCCTTGCGCTCACGATGGGCGCAAGAGTTACTTGTCGCGACTCAAGGTAATCAAGGTGAGGTCGTCGCTCTGCGGTTCGCCCACGGCGAAGCGTGCGACTTCGGCCAGCAGGGAGTCGAGTGCGTCCTGCGCGTCGCGGCATTTCTTCAAGGTTTCCACAATGCGCTCTTTTCCAAAAAGTTCCATTTTATCATTGTGTGCTTCGTCGAGGCCGTCGGTGTAGAACAGCACGCAGGCGCCCGCGGTCATGATCACGCGATGCGCGCGGAATTCGGTATCCGGCATCGCGCCGAGCGGCAGCGCGCCGGGCGCGGCCGGTTCGCTTACCGTGCCATCCGTCGCGCGCAGCAGCGGCGATGGATGGCCGGCGCTGGCGAACTCCAGTGTGCCGGGCTCCGGTTCGAGCGCCGCCGCGAGCATGGTCACGAACATGCCCGGCTCGAGTTCCTGGTAGAGCCTCTTGTTCAATCCCGACAGCAGTTCCGCGGGACCGGCCATGTGCCGCGCGAGCGCGCGCACCTGCACGCTGAGCCGCGCCATGTACAGGGCGCCCGAGACCGACTTGCCCGACACGTCGGCAATCACCCAACCCTGGCGGCCGTCGCGATACTGGAAAAAATCGAAATAGTCGCCGCCGATCACACGCGCCGCGGCGTAGCTCTCGGCAATGCGATAACCGTTGATCGGTGGCGTCGATTGCGGCAGGAAGCGCTGCTGGATGCGGCGCGCGAGCGCCAGGTCGTGGGCTTCGATCGCGCGTTCCGGCGAGCGCCCGCGCTGCGCGGCGATCAGCCACGCGAGCTGGCCGGCGACGCCGGCGAACAGTTCCTGATCGGCATTGCGCCAGGCATTGGCGGACTCGCTGTCCAGATACAAACCGCCGAGCAGGTCGCTGCCCAGATACAGCGGCAAGCCGAGCAGCGCGGCCGGCAGGTTTTCCACGCACAATCGCGACGCCAGTGCGTCGCGCGTCGTGTCGTCGACGATATAGATGCCGTCTTCCTGACGCATCGCCTCGCGCATGAAGGCTTCGGCATGGCTGAGGTCCGGCGCGCTTTTGCCGGAGCTGCGCTGGACAATCGCTGCAAGGTGATCGGTTGCCGTCGCGCTGATATAGATGGCTGCGTGGCGCGCGAGCGGAAATGCCGCGAGCAGGGCTTCCAGCGCATGGCTAAGCTGTTCGCGCAGCGATTCGTTGCGCCGCGCCAAGGCTCCCAGATCGCACAACAACCTCAACCGCCCGAGCAAATCGCGCAAGCCGCTCGCAGCGGTCGCGGCGCCGGCTGCAGGCGCGGCCGCGGGTGGCGGTTCGACGATGCGGCGCATGGAGCGCAGCGATGGATGTTCGCTGCGCGCGCTGCGGAACACCGCCTTTATTTCGCCGAATTCGATTTCGTCGCCGTCCTTGATTTGCACTGGATCGGTGATGCGTTCGCCGCGGCAGCGCGTGCCGTTGGCACTGCCCTGGTCGCTGAGCTCGAAGGCGGCGCCGATGGGGCGGATCTGCGCGTGGCGGCGCGACACAGTCGCATCGTTCAGGCGCACATCGGAAAACTGGCCGCGACCGATGACCGCGTTGGCGGAAAAACTGAACACTTGGCCGGCAAGCGCGCCGGATGTGACGATCAGGCTGGGCATCGCGCAAACATACACTGTGACGCGATTGCGCGCGACCGAAAATAAAAAGGCCGGATGGAAAACCATCCGGCCAAACAAACGCTGCGGAATACAAAGGGGAGGGAGGATTGCCGCAGCGCGATTCCGCTATTGGGAATTAGGAGTTAACGGAATTACTTGGCCTTCTTCGCGGCCGCATTCACCTGCTTGGTGAAATCGGTGGTCGCGGCGCTGACCTGCTTCTTGAAGCTGTCGTTGGCCACTTCGAAGCTGCCCTTGGCAACCTGGCTCAGCGCTTCGCTGGTCTTGACGGTGACGCCAAACACTTCCTGATTGCTGGCATACATCTTCTCGGCGCTTTCCTTGACCAGGTTGACGCCCTTCGGCCAGATTGCCTTCAGGCCGTCGAAATCGCGGATTTCAGCGGCTTCGGAGAAAAAGTCGACCGTCGCGGCAACGCGGTTTTCCACAGCCTTGAGCTGCAGATTGGTGACGCGCTCCAGACCTTCGATCGCGAGGGTGTGGGCTTTGAACGCGGCGTCGGTGAAGCTCTTGGAAAGAGCAATGGCTTGGGTATTGAAATATTCGGACATGGTGGTGGCCTCAATATAGGGTGGGTTGTTAGTGACAGCCACTATAGCGCAGGATTTGGTGCATTGCAACATAAATGTTTTTGGGCAGAATTTGCCCCCTGGATTTGCCCGCCAAGGGCCACGATTTATGCCGGTTTATGCGCAGCGTCAAGCGCTGCAAACAAGCCTTCAGCTACCCGTGTAGATGCAGCCGGCAGTGCAGGTTTCGTGCACGACGATGCGGCTCAACAAAGGCAGTCGCGGCTTCAGCGTAGCCCATATCCATTGGGCTAGGCGCTCGCTTGTTGGATTTTCGAGTCCCGCGATATCGTTCAAGTAGCGATGGTCGAGTTGATCGAAGATCGGCGCGAACGCGCTCTTCACATCGGCGAAATCCATCACCCATCCACCGACCGGATCAAGCTCGCCCGACAGGTGCACTTCGACGCGGAACGAATGCCCGTGCAAACGCGCACATTTGTGCGTCGCGGGAACGCCGGTCAGGCGGTGCGCGGCTTCGATGTGGAAGACCTTGAAGATATCCATCGGCTTCTTGGAGCGAGCGGTTTTGCCGACGCCATAATAGAGGATTATCCGCGGCGCGTCGGAAAGCCCGTCACGACGGCATGCACGGATTCATGCGAAAATATGCGAACGCGCCCGTAGCTCAGCTGGATAGAGTGGCAGCTTCCGAAGCTGTAGGTCGGGGGTTCGAATCCCTCCGGGCGCGCCAAAAAAATCCCCTCTCCCTCGCCCATCAGTCCCACGGCTGCTGCTTCGAACGCGACGCCCAACTGACCTAGGTGTCGATGCGTTTGGCGCGCCTCACCAACGTAGTCGACCTGCACCGCGCGCTCGGTGGCCAATGGAGCGACCGCAGCTGCGATTGTGCAGCCTGCGGCCGAGAACATTGGGTCAGAAGTGCCTTGAGGGCGTCCTGCCCTGAGGAAACTGTATTCTGACTTTTAGGCCAAGAAGACTTTCGCCGCGTTGACGCCATCGGCAAGAATGAGCTGAGGCGTCTTAGCTTCGTTCAGTGACACATACTTGATGGCGACAACGCCCTGAGCAAAGGCTGCTTTCAGCGACTGCCCTGCCGCGACCGCCGCGTAGAATTGAGCGGCGAACGCAGTTGCCGCCAAATCGCTGATCGAGTCTCCCATCGCGATGACCGCCCGAGCGGGCGGGAGAAAGGCCTTTTTTGCGCCGGCACTATGGCAGGAATTGAGGACAATGACCTGCGGCGGCGCGTCAACCGCAGCGACAGCGTTGGCGAGGAGCCCAAACGTAACAACTTTGCCTGAAGGACGCCTAACCTTGGCATGGTCCACGGCAATACCACCGCTGTCGCCGTGTCCAGAGAAATGGACGATGCCGGGCGCGAGGTCGTTAAGACCGTCCATGATGGATTTCAAGTCGGCCGCGGGTCGGTAATGAAGCGCAATGTTGTCGCGCAGGCGGGAACCGCGCACCGCTTCTTGAACCTGGCGCATTTCTGCATCAACCCGCAGCGGCTTCTTGCCGTTGGGGCTCGCCGTCGAGTAAAGCACGTTGAGCTGCTTCTTGCGCCGCAAGGTGCTGCGCGTAACAGTTCTCACGCCGACGACTTTAACAAACGTATTGCGTTTGGTGGGCACGCCCTTGGCGAGCGCGGGCTTGTCTGCGTATTTGACGATGTCTCTCCGGTGCGCGCGGACGTTTAGTTCTTTGCTGTAAACGTAGCGGCTCCCGTCCTCGACGGATCCGTCGTTGTCATCGCTCACGATCAGACCGCAGCGGGCGAGATAGTCGAGCTGGTTTTGCGCTTGCTGGCTGTGGCGGCCGTTGAGCCCAACTGCAGCCATCATCTGCTTTTTAGAGCGTGGTTTGGAGCCGCGGCCATAGATGGCATCGAAGAGCTTACGGCGAATCTTGTTCTTGCCGAGATGCTTGCCCAGCTGGATGCAGTTCTCCTCGTAATTGCCTGACCAGTCGACGACCGATGTTCTGGTTTTCATAGGGTCTAGACCTTCTTCGGCGAAACTTTTGGCACCATGCGGCTGATGGTCGGCTGGCTCACGCCCAAGACCTGCGCGAGCTGTGCCTGAGAGTAGCCCCGATCGAAGAACTCAATCATTTTCAGTTTGCGCAGCATCTCCAGTTCTTTGAGAATTGCACTAGCTTGATCTTCGGTCATCATCTCTCTCCGATGGAGCTGCTTTGGCGGTCCGCAATCTTGGCAATCTCCTTAGCAAACCCCTTGGGGAACATACGGCTGAGCGTGGCGTCACTGACGCCGAGCGCTGCTGCGACGTGCTTTTGCTGACAGCCGACGGCCAAGGCTTGCAGGATGAGGAGCATTTTGACGGCGCGCAATTCCTCGGCGAGCGACTCAATGGTTGTGTTTTCCATGGCGTTCATTTCCCCTTCGTCGGTTTCCGTTCTTTAGACAGGGTAACGTTCACATGATTGACCGTCGTGCCAACGATTTCGGCTATCAAAATCGGGCGTAGGCCAGCCTTGGCTAAGAATAGGATTTTGTCCTTGGAGGACTCTATCGAGGCGGTGAGAGCGGCGGCCTGCAGTTTGATGAGGATGTCGAGCTTCTGAGAGATGTCGTCGGCCATTGTGTCAGCCTGCCTTTTTTTCGGTTTTGATGAGCGCCTTGATCAACGGATAAAGGTGCAATGGCAGGTGATCGCCACCGGCGCGGATGACGACGCCAGCCTCGACCCATTTGGCTATAGACCGGCTTAGACTCCCGGGATCCAAGTTGGCCTTCTTGCTGATTTCGGTCTGGGGCGTTTCCCCGTCGCAAAGATTGTAGGCGAGAATCTGCTTGTCGCTCCCAGCGGTGGGCGCGACGATTTTGTAGAGGGCTTCGGGCGGAAACGCAGTGCGGCCCACCGTAGCCAGTATCCCTTTCAAAAGGGCTTCCGTCGTGTTCACTTGACCCTCCCTTGAATAAGTCCGTAGAGACATAGGTGCGAAATAGTCACTTTCAAGCCTCGAGTTATTCAATTTTGCAAGAAGGTAACTGTATTTTGAAGCATTAGTCATCCTAATTATATGAATGTAAAAGATAAAAACGTAAGAAAAAAAGTCGTCATTAGTCCTGTTTGTGAATGCTTAGCAAGAAACGGGGTCAGCAAAAGGGACGGAGAAAATTAAGCGGAGTGTTTCCACAAGCCGGTCGCTCTGGCGCTACGCGCCATCGATGATGAAATAGTTACCTCGGTCCCCTATGCCGGAGCGGAGTCAGAGCGGTAACTGAGGCAGAGTGCCTTTCCCGACAATGCGCCGGCGCAAGCAATGTGCTACGAGCAGCGGCGCTTTCCGCAACACCTGATCGCGCCGGACCCACAGTCCGGCGAATCGACGACGCGCGCGCGGCGCGGCTTACTCGATCGCGTAGAGATTGCCATCAGTGCTGCCGACGTAGACCACGCCATCGCCGACCAGTGGTGTCGAGAAGATCGCACCGACACCTTGCAGGCGTGTCGCCGCCACGACCGTCGCTTCGTACGACCGGGTCCGGAACAGCAGCGAGTTGTTGAGATGGCGATCGGCGGTCAGCACCCAGCCGGGGTTCTGTTTCGAGCCCTCGGTCTGGAATTCCCAGAGCACGTTGCCGCTGGTTCGGTCGCGCGCCTGCAACGATCCGTTGGTGATGCCGAGCAGCACGATGTCGCCGGCGACTACCGGCGAGGAGAAGATGAATGACTTGTCCACCTGCTGCAGCACTGGCTTGCCGGTCAGTGCGTCGACTACCTGGTACAGGCTCGAATCGGATGTGGCGAAATATACGTTCCCGTTGACCACCGCCGGCGAGGAGATGACCCAGCTGCCATTGTTGTTGACGTGCCATTTCTCCTTGCCGGTCGCGGCGTCGATCGCGTACAGGTTCGAATCGCGGCAGCCGGTGTAGACGATACCGTCGGCAATCGCTGGCGAGGATTGGAAGCCGACCTGATTGTGGACCAGCGCATCCTCGCCGCCGTGGAAGCGCCACTTCTCTTTTCCGCTTGCGGCATCGATCGCATAGAAGTAGCTGTCCCAGCTGCCGGCGTAGACGACGCCGTCGGCAAGCGCCGGCGAGGCGTGCACGACATCGCCGGTCGCGAATTTCCAGCGTAGCTCTCCGGAAACGGCGTCGAGCGCATAGATGTTGTGATCGCCACTGCCGAAGAAGACGCTGCCGCCGGCGACCACCGGGCTCGATCCGTAGACGTCGTAGCTGTCGGGGATCATCTGGGCCTTCGGCTGCAGGCCATGGATGCCCGGCGCTTCGAAGTGGCGTTCGCCGGCGGTTGCGAATTTCCATTTGGTCGCACCGGTCTTGGCATTGAGCGCGTAGAACTTGCCGTCGCCGCTGCCGACGTAGAGCAGGCCGTTGGCGATCGCGGGCGTTGCTGCGACCGGGCCACCGGTCTGGTGCGCCCACAGCTGGCGACCGGTGCCCGCATCGACGGCGTAGATGTTGCCATCATCGCTGCCGAACCAGACCACTCCATCCTGCATGACCGGCGAGGATACGATGCGCGCGCCGGTCGGGAACTGCCATTTGACGCGATGGAATGCGTGCGGAGCCTTGCCGGTCGATACGCCGGAATGCGCGGCGTCGCCGCGGAACATCGGTGCCGCCGCAGCGGACGTGGCGCAGGCAACGGCGAGAGTCAGCGAAGCAATCATCGAGACGTTCATTGGCCGCTCCCGTTCGGACGATGCAGCACCAGTGGCAATTCGATCGGCCCTTGCTCGTAGGTTCCGGCCAACTCGCTGCTGCCGGGCCGCAGGCGCCCTTCGAAGTTGATGCCGATCTCGTGCGATTCGATGCGCACGATGCCCTCGCTCTGGTTGACGAAGTCCACCGGCAGATCGTTGTGCTTCTTGCCGACGATGACGAATTCGACACTGGCCGGCGCGCCTTCGTGATTGGTGAACGTGACCGTCACGTGGCGCGGATAGCCCATCAATTCGTACTCGCCGACCCACTGGCCCTCCAGCTCCTTCGCCACCGCGGTGCTTCGCGGCGGCAGGTCGACCTGTGCCGGGCCGATGCGCTTGAGTGTGAAGGGCGCGCTGTTGCCGGCCTGGGTGAACCTGCCGTGCATCGTGGCGTCGGAATCCAGCTGCGCCTCGAATTTCGCCGGCTCCGCCTTCGCCTCGACGAGTGCGCCCTTGATCGCGAATGCAACAGCAGCGTCGTGCGCGGCGATGTCCATCAGCGGCTGGCCCTTCATCGCCAGTTCGGGAATAATGATCGATCCGACCCAGTTGCCGGACGCATCGCGGTCGAGGTCGACCGTCAGCTGCAGCGGCAATCCCGGAATCTGCGCGCTGCCCTGCCAGCGCCCGGCGATGTCAGCGGCGTGACCGGACAGCGCAAGCGCAAGGCCGCTCGCGAGTACGACGATTCTGCGCATGACATGCACCTCATCGGTTTGCCGTATTGGCGTGGTGCACTCTGGCGCGCCGCTACGGCACTGTCATGGTCCGGAAGTATCGTCCGCGGCCCTGATTGAAAAAATAGTTGCTCTCGACAACGACGGACGCACACCGGCTGCTGTGGCCGGCGTGCGTTGGGATCAGCGATTATGGGCAGGTGAGGCCAGCCGGTTGCGTCAATCGCGTCAGCTGCATGCTGCCGCTGCCGTAGCCGAGTCCGGAATTGAAATCCACCCTGCCGTGGTTGCAGTCGCTGAAGGTGAAGGTCAGCGTGCCCCAAGGATCGCGAATAATCGCATTCGGATTGAAGTTTGGAATCCAGCGACCTGCGCTCGGCTGGACCAGGTTGGCGATGGTTGCGGTGTTGCCGCTGTAGGTTCCGGCGCCGCTGAACCAGGCTTGTTGACCGCCAGTGGCGTCGAACGCGAACCAGGTCGCCGCAATGCTGTTGCCGGAAAGTACTTCAAGCATCAGACCGTGTCCGCTCTGCGCCGGGTCGTACCAACTGCCGGTGAACGCAGGACCGATGGTGGACGGCGGACTGACCTGAGTGGTTTGTGCAGCCGCTTGCGTCAGGCGCGTGAGATTCATGCTGCCACTGCCGTAGCCGTTCACCGAACTGAAATTCACCGTGCCGTGGTTGTGGTCGGTGAAGGTGAGCGTGAGAGTGCCCCACGGATTGCGCACGATGGATGTCGGATTGAAATTCGGAATCCAGCGTCCGCCGGTGGGTTGCACGACGTTGGCAATCGTTGCCGTGTTGCCGCTATAGCTGCCGACGCCGCTGAACCATGCCTGTTGATCGCCAGCCGGATTGAATGCGTACCAGGTCGCGGCGACCTGATTGCCAGGCAACACTTCGAGGACGATGCCGTGCCCGCTTTGCGCAGGGTCGTACCAGGAGCCGGTGAAGGTCGAGTCGATGCCGAATGGGGGGGTGTAGAGTTCGGCGCTGTTGAGAATTCCATTGTTGCTGTCCTCGCCTCCAGCGACGAGAACCTGGCCGTTCGGCAGCAATGTCGCTGTTCCGTAATAGCGATCGATATCCGAACTCGCTGCATCGGTCCACTGGGGCGTGGCAGGATCGTACAGCTCGTTGGCTCCCCGCAGCGGCGGGCCGGAGAAATTGCTGCCGCCCAGTAGCAGCGCGGTGCCATTCAGCAGGGCCGTCGTGGTCGAAGCAGTCAGATCAAAGGATTGGTGTTTGCCATCGTCGAGAACGCTCCACGTGCCCGTTGCAGGATCATAGAGTTCCGGGTTGTTTACTATGAAGACTCCCGCTTGGTTGGTCGTTGCGCCACCTGCGATCAGTACTTTGCCGTTGCGCAGCAAGGCGGCACTGTGGTCGGAGCGGAACTCATTGAGACTACCGGTGAAGCTCCATTTCTCGCTGACCGGGTCATAAATTTCCGCGCTGGAAAGTTCATCAATAGAATCGGCGCTGATATCTTCCCCTCCCGCGACGAGCACTCGACCATCGGCCAGCAAGGTTGCGGAGTGGTACAAGCGCCCTGTGTGCAGACCACCCGTAAGACTCCACTTGCCCGTGATCGGGTCGTACAGTTCAATCACGTCGCCTTCGACCACCAGGACCTTGCCATTTCGCAGTAGCGTTGCGCTGCCAAAGGAGCCGACCGCAACGCTGGGTTTGTCGGCGGCCTTCCAGATGCTGTCGACCGGATCGTAAATCTCCGCGCTATCCAACGCATAACCACCGTCGTAGTTGTACCCACCAACAATTAGTGCCCTGCCGTCGGGTAGTGCCACCGCGATATGCCCGAATCGGGCGGTCGACATATGCCCAGCGGCACTCCAAAGCCCTGTCGCCGGGTCATACAACTCAGCACTGTCGAGGACAGGGGTAGGCAGAGTGCCACTGGGAACTCCTCCCACGACCAACACCTTGCCATTGGCCAGCAAGGTTGCGGTGTGGCTCAAGCGGGGCGTGCTGAGACTGCCGGTGGGAACCCAGGCACCTCCGGCATTCGATGTTTGCGCGTTTGCACCCGCTACCGTAATGCCGATCAGGTCGTGCATCGTGTTTGCCGCGAGACAGGATCCCGTGCAGTCCAAAAGGTCATTGGGCGGATCGCTGACGTGCACCGTACCAACTCCGCGCGCGAAGGGGGCGATGTCATCCCTGATATATCGGTCCGATGAAACTGGGAAAATGGTGGACGCCCAGATTGGGGAAGCAGGCGATAGCGCCGCGACCAGCGGCTGCGATGGATCGAGCCGCATCACCATCGCGGCGTTGGTGAAGTCCAGATTGAACTGCTGCAGCGCGCCGTCGAGTTCCGGGCCCCCCCAATCGTTGCCATACCAGTATCTGAAAACCGTGGCTGTCAACGCAGCCTCGGTTGGGACTTCGTGCGGCTTGCAGCCGGCGCTCTGAGGCTGTGAGTAGATCTCTACCTGCAAGGCACCACCCACCGGGTCATCACCGATAATCGTGGTCCAGAAGTGTTCTATAACCGCATGCGAAATGGGGATCAGGCTGGGATCGCGGCACAGCGTCATCGTCCTGGGCAGGCTGGCCAGCTGCAGGGAAATGGTCAGCGGCTGTGCCGGTTGCGCCCTGACTGCGGGAGCCACGAGGCCAGTCAGGAGCAGCACTGCGAGCAGAGGCAGCACGGCACACCACTTCGTTTGCGCTGCAGCTCCATTCAGCACGTTTTTCGCTTGATTCGTCACGGCAATTTCCTTATTGAGAAAATGGTCTGGCGGGTTTTCCCGCGACTCAGCGCAGGGACCCGCCAGGCGGGCTCGTCGCCTACAGGCGATCCGATTCCGTAACGGCGCCGCACAGGTCGACGACCGTGCTGCCGTCAAGGCGATAGCGAACGGTGTGCACCGGGCCGGAGGCATGCTGGTCGTCGGTGCTCAGGATGATTTCGCGATCGACTGTCTGGTACCCGTTGTAGGTACCGTTGACGTACCAATCGAACTGCAGGTGCAGCGCGTACGCCTGGGTGGCCGGGTCGTACGACCACGTCCCCATCCCAAAGGTGCGCTGATTGGTCCCGAGCACGCCGTACACGTTGGGTGCGCCCTGCGGCGGGAACCTGGGATTCTCGGTGACTGTTCCGCCCGCGTGGAACAGGAGGGTCGTGATTGCATGCTGCTTTATCGGGCCGCCGTTGCACTCGCTTACGTCGGCTTGGACACTCCACAGGCCGGCGATGCGGTTGGCGGGGACAGGCAAAGCACCACTGGTGGAAGGGGTCGCGCTGGCGATTGTGGTGGCGCAGGCGAACATGGCGATGGCTAGCAGTGAGGTCTTCAGGTACATGGCAAATCTCCTTGTGGTTGATGCGTCCTTGGCCATGAGCGGCGAAGGGCGCCCGGAGATTGGTACCGCCGCCACCGGACAGTCCATTTGATTTCATGAAAAAAACTGAAATCTTCTGAAACCCAACGCCCATGCGGGTTTCCTCAGTGCCGCCCGGCTGACAGTGCACGCATCTGGACCAATCGCACGCTAAACAGAATTCCGGTTTTCTGGATTGCGCTGCCGGTTGGCGCCGCTTGCTTGTCCCCGAGTTGGCTTCGTGAAACCATGGGAAGCCATGTCCGACGCGCCCGATCGCCGCTACCAGTTCGATTCGTTCTGCCTCGACACCCTGACCCGCGAGTTGCGCGGTGGTGACGGTGCCGGGCCGGCGATTGCGTTGAACACGAAGGCGTTCGACACGCTGTGCTTCCTCATCGAGAACCGGCACCGGGTCGTCAGCAAGGACGAACTGCTCGCCAGTGTCTGGGCCGGGCGCGTTGTCGAGGAAAACAACCTGACCCAGGCCATCTCGGCTTTGCGCGCCGCGTTCGGTGCGAGCGCCGGCGATCACCGCTACATCGTCACCGTGCCCGGACGTGGCTATCGCTTCGTCGCCGAGCTGCGTGCGGACAAGGTGCCGGCGCTCGAAGCTGCATCCAATACGCCCGTCGCGCCGGTCGCGCCGCGTTGGCGGTGGGCGATCCTGCTTGGCGCATTGCTAATCGCGTTGGCCCTGTTCGCGCTGGTGGCTTTGCGACAGCACGACGCGCCGGCCGCGCAGGCTTCATCGCAAGCGGCCTTGGCGGTGTTGCCGTTTCGCTCACTCTCATCGGAGCCACACGACGAACTGATCGAGCTCGGACTTGCCGATACCCTGATCGCGCGTATCAGCAATTCAACTACCTTGCTTGTGCGTTCCTTGAGTTCCAGCCAGCGGTTTGCCGGACCGACACGGGACCCACTCGACGCGGGACGCCAACTTGGCGCCAACTACGTCGTCGATGGGTCCTTTCAACGTAACGGCGACGTCGTAAGAGTCAGCACACGGTTGCTGGCGGTGCGTGACGGCAGCGCAGTCTGGAGCGGCACGTTCGACGAAAAGATCGATCGTGTGTTTACCCTTCAAGACAACATCGCGACGGCAATCACTTCGGCACTGGCGGTGAAGTTCAGCGCGGCGCCTGACCGCAGTCCCTGCGACGGCGCCAATGCGGAGGCCTATCGTGCCTACCTCACCGGCCGCTATCAGCTGGACCGGCCTACGGCGGCGCGGATGCAGGAGGCGTTGACGGCGTTCCGCCGCGCGATCGATCTCGACCCGACTTGCGCCAGCGCGTACGCCGGCATGGCAGCGGTCTATCGCACAATGGCGATGGTGGGCGACCAAGAACCGAGAAAGGTTTTTCCGCTGGGCGCGGCCGCGGTAAAAAAGGCGCTGACCATTGCGCCGAACTCGGCCGAGGCTTATTACTCGCAGGGTTTCATCCAGTTCTGGTACGACTGGGATTGGGCTGGCGCGGAAACATCCCTCAAGCATGCGATCGAGCTCAACCCCAGCCTGGCGCAAGCGCATATGGCCTATGCGCAATTGCTCAGAGACGCCGGTCGCTACGACGAGGCGGTGCTTCACGCGCGTCAGGCCATAGCGCTGGATCCGTTAAATCCCTTGATCAACACGGTCGCATCCCAAGTCATCGAATCCTCAGGGAAGCCGGGCGAGGGGCGACAGGGCTACGAGAAAGCCCTGGAGCTGGAGCCTGATTTCTGGATCGCCCTGCGTGCCCGCAGTTTCAGCCTGATGCAGAAGGGCGATCTCGCCGGCGCGCTCGCCGACCTGCGCCGCGCGCGAGAAATCTGCGCAGACTGCAGCCAGGTCCTCACCATTCTCGCGCAGGCGTTTGTCCTGTCCGGCGACCGCGGTGCGGCCGAGCAGATCCTTAACGACATGGAGGCCCGGGACCGCGCCGGCTATATGCCCGCAACGAGCATCGCCGCCGTGTACAACTCATTGGGAAATACCGACGAGGCGCTTACGCTTCTCGAACGCGGCTATGACGAACGCGCTGTCCGCATGTCCCACCTCCAAGTCGACCAGAACTGGAACAACCTGCGCACGCAGCCACGCTTTCAGGCGCTCGTAGAGCGCATGAAGTTTCCGGCCGTCGCCACCCAGTAGACGGGTCGAATCCGTGCGTGCCCTTGAGCCCTCCCTTTCAAGGGGAGGGTTGGGTGGGGATGGTGTTGCTTGTATGTGGCCGTTCACCACCATCCCCCTCCCGGCCTCCCCCTTGAAGGGGGAGGAGAAGTGAAGCGCTCCCTTCAGGCAGGTGAGAAACCGAATCTCAATGCAACTGTAAAAGCTTGAATCGAGTTGCCAGTGTCTGACGTCAGAAGAAATACGTGGCCGCAAGCGCCAGCGTGCGCGGCGGACCGTACTCGGCCGTGAGGATGCCGAAAGTGGGCAGCGCGAAGCCGGTCGTGCGATAGGCTTTGTCAGAGAGATTGTGTCCGATCAATTCCACCTGCCAGTCCTGCCCCGGCGAACGCCAAGTGAGCGATGCGTTCCATAACGTATAACCGTCCTGGGCAATCTGTTCGTTCAAGTCTGTGGTGGGGTACACCTTGCTTTGATAGTTGCCGTCGATGCGCGCGCTCAGCGAGCCCGACGGCAGCGGAATATCGACGACGGCGCTGGCACCGGCAGTCCAGCGTGGCGCGTTGGTGAAACGCTGGTCGCGGGAGATGTCCACCCCCGCGCTGATGAATTTGTCATAGCGCGTGTCGAGATAGCCGACGTGTCCGAGCCACGTCAGGTAACTGCCCGTTCGTGCGGACAGTTCGAGTTCGGCTCCACGAATGGTCCCGGAGCCGGCGTTCTTGAAGTCGACAAAGTTTCTGTCATCGATGCCATCGCCATTGCTGTCGTAGGGGGTGTTTACGCTCAGCTGGATATTGTTGTATTTGGTGTTGAAGATCGCGGCATTCAGCGTGTAACGCCCGCCCGCCCACTGTGTCTTGGCGCCGATTTCGAGGGAGGTCGCGGATTCCTGGTCGAGCGGATGCCCGGACTCGGGAAAGGCCGCCGTGTTCGCGCGGATATTGTAGCTTCCGCCCTTGAAGCCGCGGCTGGCTTGCGCATACAGCATTGCCGAATCGCTGGGCTTGTACGAGAGACTGATGCGCGGCGACCATGCGCTGAAAGTCTTTGAATCGGTCAAATCCGTATTTGCCGCTCCAAGGGGCAAGGTGTACGCGGCGTCGGCATAGTCCTGATTGACTATGGTGGCGGTCTTGCGCTCGCTGGTGTAACGCAGCCCCACTTCCACGCCAAGCTTCTCGGTGAACTCGTGGGTCAGGTCGCCGTAGAGGGCTGCACTGCGCGTTCTCACCACGCCGTACGTGGACTGGAATGTCTTGCCGAAAGTGCTCACGTTACCCGTGCCGCCAGCCGGACCGTCGAAGTAATACAGACCACTGACGACCTGATCGCGATCGCCGTCCCAGAGCAGTTGGAATTCCTGCGAGGTTTGCGAGTCGTTAAAGCGGCGATCGAGTTTCTGGATCGGCAGCGGTAGCGTGTCGAAGTCGAGGAGGCTGGTGGACTTGCCGTCGCGATATGCGGTGATGGACTTCAGTCGAAGGTGGTCGTCGAGTTTCCAGTCGACCGTCGCCGAGGCGCCTTCGTCATCGAGTTTGTCGACGTCCGGCGTGTCGCTCTGGACGTCGTAATTGTTGTTGTTCGGAGGAGTATGCAGCGGATCGAACCGGTTGACCGCGAGCCGTTTGTCGCCGATCACGCCGGAACGATCGCGATAGTTGTCATAGGCCAGGCGCACGTTGATGTCGTCGTTGGGCAGCCATTCCGAGGTGATGCGCGCCACGGTCGCATCCCTCGCGCTGACATCCTTGCCAGTCACAAGGTTTTTGCCGAAACCGTCGCGATTGAAACTGCCCAGCGCAACGCGCATGCGCCACTGTTCGCTGAGCGGAATGTTGACGATCGCTTTGGCATCAAGGCGCGAGTAATCGCCCGCCGTGAGCGTGACGCTACCCGAGTAGGCATCGTCCAACGGAGTCGTGATGACCTTGATCGCACCACCGATCGCGTTCTTCCCGTACAACGTCCCTTGCGGACCGCGCAGCACCTCGACGCGTTCGATATCGAGGATGTCCAGCAACGCTCCTTGCGGTCGCGCAAAGTACACATCGTCCACGTAGATCGCGACGCCCGGCTCATCTCCCCACACCGGATCGAACTGGCCAATGCCGCGAATATAGGCCGTGACGGTGCCGTTGAATGCGCGCGCGCGATAGATCGTGAGGTTGGGTGTCGCAGCCCCCAAGGCGCTGATATCTTCCGCGCCGCGGGATTGCAACTCGGCCGCATCTTGCACGCTGATCGACAGCGGCACGTCTTGCAAGGGCTCGTCGCGGCGACGCGCCGTCACCGCTATCTTTTCCAGCTGCGCGGTAGCGCTGTCGCCCGCAGCTCCAGCGGCAGTGGTACTGGTTGTTTCCTGCGCCGTCGCTCCCAGTGCTGCCAGCGCCAGCGCCCAGGTCGCACGCACCATGACCCGCATGTTCACTCCCTTGAGCGCGCTTGGCCCGGCCAGTAGCAACACGCAAGGGCGCTGACTGGACCTTACCATAACCGATGCTCCGCGACGGGCGAAGACCGGCCCGGTTTGTCGATTACCGCTGCCGGCTTGCCGGACTTTCTATCGTTGAAATCAGGCAACGCGAAGGTTCGCTGCAACACCACTTGTAATCGCGGGCGATGTGGCGTGAAATGCCGCGCAACGTGCAGGGGGCAAACGGTGTGATCAATCCGCCGGTAAGCGAAACGCCTGGGCAGGTGCCGGTGGCCGGTGAGACTAGCTCTCCTGCCGTGCACAACGCTACGCTCGATCTGGGACTGGAGCATGCGCAACGCCAGCTTGGCGACTACGAACTGCACGAAACCCTCGGCGAAGGCGGCATGGGCGTGGTCTATCGCGCCCGTCAGGTGAGCCTGGACCGCGAAGTGGCGGTGAAGGTGCTGTCGGCCCAATGGGCGACGAGGAACTTCACAGACCGCTTTCGCGAAGAAGCGCAGAACGCCGCGCGCCTGCAACATCCGAACATCGTGGCGATCCACGAGGTCGGCACGGTCGAGGACCGGCATTTCTACAGCATGCGTCTGGTGCGCGGTGAGACGCTGGCCGATCTGCGGCGGCGCGCAGGCCGGCTGGAACCTGCGCAGGCCGCCGCACTCATGGTTCCGATCGCCCGCGCAATCGAGTATGCGCACCACTTGGGCGTGCTGCATCTGGACCTCAAGCCCGCCAACGTGCTGATCGACGAAGACGGCGTTCCACACGTGGCCGACTTTGGTCTCGCGCGTCGCATGCAACGCGAACTCGCGGTCACCACCGATGGAGTCAGCGGCACGCCGAGCTACATGGCACCCGAACAGGCGCTGGGCGGACAGGTCAGCCCAGCCACCGATGTGTGGGGCCTGGGTGCGATGTTGTACGAACTCATTACCGGCCAACCGCCGTTTCTTGGGCAGACGCCACAGGAGACACTGAAGTTGGTGCGCGACGGCACACCGCCGCGAGCACGCGCTCTCGTGCCAACCCTGCCGCGCGATCTGGAAGCGATCCTCGACAAGTGCCTGACGCGCAGCGCCGCGGGTCGCTATGCAAGCGCCGGTGCCATGGCCGACGATCTCGCGGCGTTCGTGGATGGCCACCCGGTCGCGGCGCGACCGCTCAATCCACTGCAACGCCTTGAGTACTGGGTGCGGCGCGAACGCAAGTTCGCCATCGCCGCAGGGCTCGCCGTGATCGGCCTGTTGATCGGTATTGTCGCGACCACGCGGCAACAATTGCACCCGGCCATTCCGGACAAATCCATCGCCGTGCTGCCGCTGGTGAACGAAAGCGGCGATCCGCAACAGGATTATTTTTCCGACGGTCTGTCCGAGGAACTGATTTCCGCGTTGGGACAAGTGCACGACCTCAAGGTGATCGGGCGCAATTCGTCGTTCCAGTTCCGCGGCAAACAGCAGGACGACAACGCCGCCATCGGTCTGAAACTCGGCGTGGCCACGTTGCTCGAAGGTACGGTGCGCAAGCTGGGCGGCCAGATACGCATCGTGGCGTCACTGATCAATGCCACCGACGGCAGCCAATTGTGGTCGCAGACCTACGACCGTGAGCTGAAGGATGTCTTCGCCGTGCAAAGCGAGATCGCTACCTCGGTGGCCGGGGCGTTGAAGACCACCTTGCTTGGCAAGTCCATCGAAGCCACCGACAAGCCGCCGAGTGGCAATCTCGATGCCTACAACGCGCTGCTGCAAGGGCGGTTTTACGCCGATCGCCGCAATCGCGAGGATTACTTCAAGGCAGTGGAATACTACCAACAGGCGATCAAACTCGATCCGGAATACGCGCTGGCCTATGCGCGGCTGGCGATTGCCGAGCAGTGGTTCATCGACTGGACGGTCGACAGCCTCGCAGAGCGCGAGTCGACTGCGGTGCTCGCACGCTCCAACGCGCGCAAGGCGGTCGAACTCAATCCTCGACTGGCCGTGGCGCAAGGCGCGCTCGGCGTCACCCAAGCCTGGTCCGATCTGGATATTCCAGCTGCCGAAGCGACTCTCAAGAAAGCGGTGGCCCTGGACCCTGCCAACCCCGAGACCTTGTACCAGCTGGCCGACGTGCGCGGATGCCTCGGACGCCTGGACGAATCGGTTGCAATGATGCGCAAGGTGCTTCTGCTGGAACCGTTGAATGCGTCCTACCATTTCTACATCGGCCAGTTCCTTCTCACGCTCGGTCGGCTGGACGAAGCCGAGGTCGAAATGCGACGCGCAATCGACCTGCAACCCACGGCCTCGGGCTATCACGCGTTCCTGAGCATGCTTTACGTCATTCGTGGCCAAGCCGATCAGGCCTTGGCTGCAGCACAGGCCGAGTCGCCGGGCTCCAATCGCCGCACCGCGCTAGCCATGGCCTATTCCATGCGCGGGGACCAGGAAAATGCCGACGTTCAGCTCAAGGAGATGATCCGTTTGGACGCCGGGGCATCGCCCACGAACATCGTGCTGTATTACGCCTATCGTGGTGACGCCGATCAGGCGTTCGCGTGGATGGATCACGCACTGCAGGTCCACGATCCGGGCGTGACAGGAGTTTATGAAGACCCGTTCATTTTCCCGGCGTTGCACAACGATCCGCGCTTCGCGGCGTTCTGCAAAAAGGTCGGGCTGCCGGTGCCCGGATCGGCAACGTCCGCACCGGCTGCAACGACGTCAACGGGGCACTGAGGTCGCCAAGCAGAACATCCCGTTGTGCGCCGCGCCGACTAAGCGGCGTTGCCCGGATCGACAATGATCGGCGGCGTCGAATGCGCGCGCCGGTAATTGCCTGGCATCATGCCGTGCGGGATCAGGCGACCGGCGATCATGCGCGTGATCCGCGCGACGTCGCGAATCGGCTTGAAGTGACTGGCGCGGCGGTCGTCCTCGTAACGCGAGTGGATCGGCACCGAGACCGTGCGGATGCCGCGGTTGGCCGCTTCGATCAGAATCTCGCTTTCGAACACGAAACCGTCGTGCGGCAGGGTGAGCGCGAGTTCGACCACGGCACGCGGGTAATAGCGCTGGCCGCTTTGCGTATCGGCGATGCGCTGGCCGCAGGTCCACGAGACGAAAAAATCCGCTACGCGATTGCCGAACCGGTTCTTGCCCGGCTGCGCATCCTTGCCGAGCAGGCGCGCGCCGATGACGATATGGTTGGGGTACTGCTTCGCCGCGGCGAGCAGACGCGGCAGATCGGCGGCGGCATGCTGGCCGTCGCCGTCCATCGTCAGCACGCCATCGCAGCCATTTTCGAGCGCGCGCGTAAAACCATCGCGTAGCGCCAGCGCCTTGCCTTGCGGCGTCGCGTGGCGGATGCGCTCGAGCGGCAGATCGGCGACGACCTCGCTGGTGCGGTCGCTGGAGCCGTCGTCGACGACGATGACTTTTTCGCAATAGCGCAGCGCATCGAGCGCCACATCGCGGATCGCGCGCTCCTCGTTCAGCGCCGGAATCACGACGACGCCAGCCCGATGCAACAGCGGTTGCGGCGCACCGGCTTGCTGGATTTGAGCGTTCTGCTCGATCAAAACGAAATCTCCATATGCAGATAAGAATGCGGCGACGCGGCCAGGTCAAGCGCGACCGGCTCGCGCCGTGCGAGCACCGCGAGCAGGGGCAGGCTCGCGGCGGCCGGATTGGCCGCGAACAAAGCGTGCATGCGTGCGGGCGGCGGCGCAAGTCCGGGTGCAGCAGCATCGCGCAGATGCAAGCGCAGGCGCGGCGCCTTCGTCGCGATCGCGCCGGGCGCAAGCACAAAGGCGACGGCGAAGGCGTTGCGGCACGCGACCACGTCGGCCAGCGGACCGCTTGCGGCGATATCGAATGCAGCGAACAGTACCGGCGTCGATTCACTTTGCGCGAGCAGCGCCGCTTCGAGCAGCCCCGCGCCGAATGTCGCCGCGCCGGCGCTGATCGCGCTCGATGTCGCCATGCAACCGGTCGCGATCGTCCAGTAACCGGCCGGCGCATTGTGCACCGAGTTGTGAAAACGGGTCGGCGACAATTCCAGTGGTGCGTGCGCCAGCGTCGCGCACAGATAGTCGCTGATCGCCAGGTCGCCATACGCCGATGCGAACACGTTGGGCAGCTCACGCGGATTTCGCTGCGCCATCGCGCAGGCTTGTTCGGCGACGGCGAGCGCGAGCAGCACCGACTCGGGTGCGCGGCGGCGCTCGTTCGGCGCCAGCAGCGAAGGCACGGGGCGCACGGTCGCATCGGCGATGATCGCACCAGTGTCGGCGAGCAGCTTGGCTCCGGTTTCCCAGTCCGGCAAACCCGCAGCGCACAGACCGATGCCCTCGATCGCGATGTCGAGCACGCCGTTCACGCTGCCGCCGCGCGCGCGAACGCGAGGCAGCAATTATTGCCACCGAAGCCGAACGAGTTGGACAGCGCGATACGCAGATCGCGTTCGGGATCTTCGATAGCGATATTGTCGAGCACGATCTGCGGCCCGCAGACGGCATCGAGTTCGCGTGCATTCAAGGTGCCCGGCAGCAAGCCACGTTCGAGCGCGAGCAGGGTGATCACCGCTTCGACGATGCCCGCGGCGCCGAGCGTGTGTCCGGTCCAGCCCTTGGTCGAACTCGCGCGCGTGCGCGCGGGGAATCGCGCCGCGATCAATGCGGCTTCGACCGCATCGTTCTGCCGGCTCGCCGTGCCGTGCAGGTTGATGTAATCGACCTGATCCGCGGTGACGCCGGCTCGCGCGAGCGCATCGTCGAGCGCGCGTTGTGCGCCGAGTCCCTGCGGGTGCGGTGCGGACATGTGATGCGCGTCGCTCGATTCGCCGTAGCCGATCAGTTGCGGCGACGATTTTTGCCCGTCGGTGCGTTCGAGGATCGCAAACCCCGCCGCTTCGCCGAGCGACAACCCCGAGCGCTGCGCATCGAACGGCCGGCACGGCTCGGGCGAAACCAGTTCGAGCGCGTTGAAGCCGAACAGCACGCTGTCGCACAAGGTATCCACACCGCCGACGATAGCGGCATCGATGATACCCGCGCGCAACAACCGCTCGGCACTGGCAAACACTTTCGCGCTCGACGAACACGCGGTGGCGAGCGTGAGGCAGGGTCCGCGCAAACCCAGCACAGTCTGCACGAACGCGCCGAGCGCATGCGGCTCGTGCACTTTTGAGCGGCGCTGCGCAGCGGAGAAATGACCCTGTGCGAGTTCGCGATAGGCGCGTTCGGTCTCACCGATGCTCGAGGTTGACGTGCCGAGCACGAGCGCGACCCGCGCCGCGCCGTAGCGTTCGCGCAGCGCCAGCGCCTGTTCGCGGAAGCCATCCTGATTCAAGCCCAGCCAGGCCAGACGGTGGTTGCGCGAGTCCCACTCGTCCAGCCCGGCCGGCAGTGCGCCGTCCTCGAGTCCGGCGACGCGGCCGATCCAGCAGGCGAGCGCCTGGCGGGTGAACGAATTCTGTACTAATCCACTTTTGCCCGTGGTCAGCGCGCGCGCGAGCGCCTGCGTCCCGCGCCCGGCGGCACAGGTAGCGGTGAAGGCGGTGATGGCAAGCGGCTGGATCCGGGCTGGCAAGCGAGCGATACGCCCAAGAGGACAAACTTGGGCACAGTATAGGTTTGCGCCGTGAAGCCCCGCAATCAATCGACGCGCGGCGCGCTATGATCGCGCATCCGATTCCGCCGCACTCTTCCCAATGGACGCTGAAGCAAACCATTCTGTCGCTCTCGTCGAAACCTGGCTGCGCGACCTGCAGGATCGCTTGTGCGCCGCGATCGAGCAGGCCGATGGCAGCGCGCGCTTCGCCGAAGACACGTGGGAGCGCGCCGAAGGCGGCGGCGGACGTTCGCGAGTGATGAAGAACGGCGCGGTATTCGAGCAGGGCGGAGTGAACTTCTCGCGCGTCGAAGGCAGCCAGTTGCCCGCCGCGGCGACGGCGCATCGCGCAGAGCTTGCCGGACGCGCGTGGATTGCGCTTGGCGTCTCGCTCGTGCTGCATCCGCAAAATCCGTATGTGCCAACCACGCATATGAACGTGCGCTACTTCGAGGCGCGCGCCGCCGATGCGCCGCCGGTGTGGTGGTTCGGCGGCGGCTTCGACCTGACGCCGTACTATCCGTTCGATGAAGATGTCGTGCACTGGCACACCATCGCGCGCGATCTGTGCGCGCCGTTCGGCGCCGATGTGTACGCGAAGTACAAGAAATGGTGCGACGAGTATTTCTTCCTCAAGCACCGCAACGAAACGCGCGGCATCGGCGGTCTGTTCTTCGACGATCTGAATGCCGACGGATTCGAACGCAGCTTTGCCTTCCTGCAGGCGGTCGGCAACGGCTTTGCCGATGCCTACCTGCCGATTGTGGAGAAGCGAAAAAATACCGCGTTCGGCGAACGCGAACGCGAATTTCAGCTGTATCGGCGCGGCCGCTACGTCGAGTTCAATCTGGTCTACGACCGTGGCACGCTGTTCGGCCTGCAATCCGGCGGACGCACCGAATCGATCCTGATGTCGCTGCCGCCGCGCGTGCGCTTTGAGTATGGCTACGCGCCGGAGGCTGATTCGCCCGAGGGGCGATTGATCGAGTATCTCAGGCCGCGCGACTGGGTTTAGCCGGCTGTTCTTTGCCCGTCATACCGGCGTGCGGCGGGGTAGCCCTCCCCTTCAAGGGGAGGGTTGGGTGGGGATGGTGTTTGCTCCTCGTTCCTTGCTCGTCATTCCGGCGAAAGCCGGACTGCGTAGGCAGGATGCTGGAGCGAACATTCGCGCAGCGAATGGCCCGCAGGGCACGCGGCAGGAGCCGCGTGTAATCCAGCGTCTTCGCTTTGCTGTTTGACTTTAGAAGCAAAAGCTTTCACTCGCCTGCGGCGAGCGAGTTACTTTTGCCATGACTCCGGGCATCCTGCCCTTCGCCGCTCCGCGGCCAGCTGTCGCCGTTCGCGCCGCTCCTGCGGCGCAGTGCGCAAAAGTAACCAAAAGGCTAGGCGCCTGACGCGGTGTTCAGATTCGCGTCGTGCGAATCAGAATACCCTGTGCTTCTCGGCTACGACGGGGTTCGCTTGATGTACATCCATGTACATTCGCTCACGCACGCGCCTCCTGCGCGCGCCCGTTGGGGCAATTCCGCCGCAGCCTGCGATGCTCGGCACCGCGAAAGGCGCCGGATTCCGCTAACCCGTCCATCCATGGACTGCGCTTATATATCTGCGATGTGTTTGCATTGCCTTTGCTTGATCCGGGCCCCCTTTGCTGCGGCGAGGGCACGCGGGAAAAGTCCGTGAGGATGACGCGCAGGATGCGCGTCAGTTCGCGAACGTATAGGGACGTACGTCAAGCGAACCCCTGCGTGACCTTGCGCACTCGCAGGGCTTCATCCTGCGAGCGCGGCATCGGGGGTGCATTTCTTTTGGTTACTTTTCTTTGGGCACACAAAGAAAAGTGACCCGCTCGCCGCAGGCGAGTGGAAGCC
>NZ_DATBQK010000004.1:0-8579 GCF_036560865.1 Rudaea sp. | reverse complement strand
CGGCGGCTTTCTCGCGCCGATTCTGATTGCCACCGGCAGCAACAATCACGTCGCGCTGTTCAGCTACTACGCCGTGCTCAATGCGGCGATTTTCGTCATCGCCTGGGTCAAGCCCTGGCGCGCGCTGAACCTGGTCGGCTTTGCGTTCACCTTCGGTATCGGCACGCTCTGGGGTGTACTCAGCTACCGGCCCAAGCTGTTCGCCAGCACTGAGCCGTTCCTTCTGCTATTTTTTGCTTTTTATCTTTTGTTGCCTTTGCTGTATGCGCGCCGGCTCGCCCCGGACAAGCGCGATCTGATCGACGGCAGCCTGGTATTCGGTACGCCGTTGGTCGCGTTCGCGCTGCAGGCGGCGCTGCTGCACGGCGACCGCATGCAGCTCGCCTATAGCGCGCTCGGTGCCGCCGCGATTTATACCGTGCTGGCTGCACTGGAATTGCGCCGCCTGAAACTCAATCTGCTCGGCGAATCGCATGCCTTGCTGGCACTGGGTTTCGCCACGCTGGCCGTACCGCTCGCGCTGTCCGCGCGTGCGACCGCGTGCACGTTCGCGCTCGAAGGGGCGGGCTTGGTCTGGCTCGGCTTGCGTCAGCAGCGTCGCGTACCGCGCTGGATCGGCTACGCCTTGGAGGTGCTCACCGGACTTGCTTTCTTTGTCGGCTACGGCGCCAGCGCCGACGCACGGCCCATGCTCAATCAGGCACTATTCAACGGCGAATTTTTCGGTGCGGCGATCCTGGCCCTTGCCGGCCTGACCACCTCGCGCCTGCTCACGCGCGCCGATATGCGCGCGCCGCTCGCATCCGCGTTCTTTGCCTGGGGCGCGCTGTGGTGGTATTTCGCCGGCGGCAACGAGATCGACAAGTTCGTGACCAGCGCGCTGCGCTTCGACTACTGGCTCGGCTTCATCGCGGCGAGTGCGTTGATCGCAGTCGAGGCATATCGACGCCTCGACTGGCGTGAATGTCTGATTCCGGCCGCGGCCGCGATTCCGATCGGCCTGCCGTTCATCGCGCTGACCATGCTCGACGGCCACGGCCCGCTCGAAGGCTGGCATATCGCCGCGTGGGCACTGTGGCTGGTCGCCGCATGGCGTATTTTGCCGGCGCTCGTCGCCCGCCATGCACAGGCGGGGCAGACCCTGCATCTTGTGTACTTGTGGATTGTTGTACTTGTGCTCGGCGCGGAACTCGCGCATCTCGCCGATGCACATTTCGCGCTCGGCGCGGTCTGGGTCGGCCTCGTCGCGCTTGTGCCTGCGGCCCTGCTGTTCCTGCTCGCGCTGCGCCGCAGTGCGCTTGTGCACTGGCCGCTCGGCGAGGCTGCGGAACCGCTGCGCAACGCCCTGCTCGCCAGTCTCACCGTCCTGCTCGGCCTAGGCTGGCTGCTCGGCTTGTTCGACGAAGGTCGGCCGGTACCACTGCCGTATCTGCCTGTCGCCAACCCGCTCGAACTCGCGCAGATCGGGTTCCTGGTGCTGCTGGCGCTCTGGTTCCGCCAGGCCGAAAGCGAAGGCACGGCACTCATGAGCGTGGAGTTGCGCGCACGCGCGCTGGCGCTGGCAGCCCTTGCATTGCTTACCGCGATCACGCTGCGCAGCGTGCATTTTCTCGGTGGCGTGGCCTGGGACGATGCGCTTTTCGATTCGCCGCTGGCACAGGCCGCACTTTCCATCGCGTGGACGTTTGCCGGCATTGCCACGATGCTGATCGGCGAACGCCGCGGCTCGCGCGCGGTGTGGTTCGGCGGCGCCGCGCTGATGGGTGTAGTACTGGTCAAGCTGCTGCTGATCGATCGCCGCTACCTGCACGACCTGCCTGCGATCATCGGCGTCCTCGTGGTTGGCGTGCTACTGGTGGCGGTCGGCTATTTCGCGCCGGTACCGCCGAAGTCCGCGCCCGCCGGAGAAGTTTCATGAAAACGATGCGTATTGCGACAATCGCCATTTTTATACTTTTGAGCGGAATGCCGGCGCAGGCCGGCTATATGCGCAGCTACGCCTATGCGTGGCCGTTGACGCTGGCTGGCGACAGCGCCGCGTGGCAGATCGAACCGACGGCCGAAATCTACGCCGCGATCAGCGATGCGCAATTGCGCGATCTCGAAGTCGTCGACGGCGACGGCAATCCCGTACCGATGGCCCAGCGCGCCGCCGAATCCACCGGTGCCGCCCCCTTGGCCTACGCCGAGCTGCCGCTGTTCGCATTGCCGGCGCACGTCGATGCCAAGACCGACGACGGCTCGCTCAGCCTGCGCATCGAGCGCGGCGCGGATGGTCGCCTGCGCAGTCTCGACGCAGGACTTGGCGCCGGCAACGCAACCATCTCCGGCGCAGCCGACGATTTCATCATCGATGCGAGCAAGCTCGATGCACCGATCGATAGCCTGCGCCTGGATTGGGATGAGGTTGCGGATGCGGTCAACGCACAGTTCGCGCTCGTCGGCAGCGACGATCTGCAGACGTGGCGCAATCTTGTCGCGAACGCGAGCGTGCTCGCCCTCAACCAGGCTGGCAATCGCCTGAGCCGGCACGAGATCGCCCTCGGCGGCGTGCGCGTGGCTTACCTGCGTTTGCATCGACTCGATCATGGCGCTGCCTTGCGCGGATTGCGCGTGAGTGCGCGCTCGCTCGCACCATCGAGTCCGGTCCGCGCTGCGCGTCAATGGCTTGCCGCAAATCCGACTGCCAACGAAGCGAATGAAAATCCGCCGCCGGCCATGGCGATTTATCGCTACGTCCTGCCCGCCGCGTTGCCGGTCGAAGCGCTGCGGCTTGAACTGGCGAGCGACAATTCGATCGCGCGCGTGCGCATCGCCAGCCGTGCGCCCGCAACCACCGCATGGATACCACGCGGGGATTTCACCGCATTCCGCCTGAACACCGCGCCGCAAAGTCTGGGCGAGAGCTTGATCGGCAACGACGAAGTTGCGATCAACGCTGCGCCGCGCAACAGCGAGTGGCGCGTCGAGGCATCGCCGCCGCTAGACCGCGCACCGACCTTGAATCTCGCCTGGCGGCCGGATCGCTTCGTGTTTCTCGCGCAGGGTCAGGGGCCGTATCGCCTGATCGCCGGCAGCGCGAATGTGCGGCGCGCGGAATATCCGGTCGACATCGCGCTGGCCCAGCTGCGCGGCAAACTCGGCCAGGACTGGCAGCCGCCGCTCGCCCAACTCGGCGCGCGCGACACGCTGTCGGGCGCCGACGCGTTCAAACCTGTGGTGGTGGCGAAACCGCACGACTGGAAAACCTGGCTGCTCTGGGGCGTACTTATCGGCGCGGCCGCACTTATCGGTGGTCTGGCCTTGAGTCTGCTGCGCAAGCCGAAAGCCTAGACTCGATCAATGTCCCGGGATTCGGATAGCGTTGTATCGCTGGCTTGCAGCGCCGCGCAATACAAGGCGAGCAACCACCAGAACAAAAGCCCCCACTCCGCGGAGTAAAACGCAAAATAGGTATTCAGCGGAAACGCCATCGCGGCCAGTGCGAGACCCGGCGCGAACGCGCGTGCTCGCGTGTCGGGCGAAGCGCGCCGCCATGCGCGAAGCGCGATTGTGGCGCCGGCAATCCAGAACAGCAGGCCGATCACGCCGGTTTCGCTGAGCACTTCGAGCAGCAGATTGTGCGCGTGAAAAGCGCCTTCATCGCCATGGAAATGGCTGAAGCTGTCGTTCGCTTCGGCGTACTGCGGGTACGCATAGCGGAACGCGCGCACGCCGACACCGTTGACCGGATGCGCCTCGATCATGCGCAGCGCCGTACCCCAGATGCGCACGCGCCCGGCGCTCGCTTCGTCGACCGACTGTTCGGAACCCTGCAGCGCCAGCAGGGTGCGCTCGACGCGCGCGTTGAATGCCGCGGAATCGCGCAGCGCGACCAGCGCGGCGAACGCGACCAGCGCGGCCGCAACCGCGCTCCATCCGAGAAAGCGCAACGGCGCGCGCGTTTCGCGCCAGGCGAAAATCAGCACGACCAGCGCGTACATCAACCAGGCCGCGCGTGAACCTGCAAGCAGTATCGGCACCAGGAGGAATGCAAACGCGACGATCAAGCCGCCGCGGCCGAACGCATCGCGCGCGGCGACCAGAACGAACGGCGAAAGTACTGCTAGTACTGCGCCGAGCTTGAGATTGGTCGCGCCGAAAATGCCGGACAGGCGTTCTTTTTCCGGAGCCCCGGCGATGCTGTATCCGGTAAGCGCCTGCACCCAGGCGTCGAGCAGCCAGAGCACGACGATCGCGGCGATGGCCTGCACGATGCGCGGCCAGATGCGCGCGTCGTGCAGAGTCAGACAGGCGAATGCGGCAAAAGGTAAAAAGCGCAAAAATGCACCCACGCTGCGCCAGGAAGGCGCTTGCGCCATCGAGTCCGGCGCGGAAATCAGCGCAGGCAACCAGTAGCAGACGAACAGCAGGCCAGCCAGACGCAGGCCATGCAGCGCCGAAAGCTCGTGCCGCTGGCGCCAGGCCAGCAGCAAACCCGCAAGCGCGGCGATATCGAACGGGATCTCGAAGCTGCGGTGCACGGGCAGCAGGACGAGCACGCCAAGCACGAGCAGTGCCGGCCAGCTGTCACGCAGGAAATTCGCGAATGATTGATTGCGATTCACGGGTTCTAATCTCGCCCGGCGATTGTTTCGTACAGCTTCAGCGTCGCCGTCTGCATGTCGGCGAGCCGGTATTTTTCCAGCATGGCGACCGGCGGCGCAGCGCGCAGCAATTCGACAGCGCGTTCGCTCAGGGTCAGCAGATCACGCGGTGCGACGGCGCCGGCAGGATACAACTCGCCGAGCAATTCGCCGACACCGCCGTGCGCGTAGCCGAGCACGGGCTTGCCCAACGCCAGGGCCTCGACCACGGTGCGGCCGAAGGATTCGGGCTGGTTGGACAACTGCAGGATCAGATCGGAAACCGCGTACACATCGCGCACATCGTCACGCGGCGGCGTGATGGCGAGGTGGGCGGCCACGCCGAGCTGCGCGGCAAACTCCTCGATCTCGGCGATATACGCCTCGCGTCCGGCATCGCGCGCACCGAGCAGCAGCAGGCGTGTATCGACTCCGCGCGCACGCAGGGCGGCAAGCAATTGGATCGCATCGTGATGACCCTTGAGCCGCGTGCCACGCCCGGGCAGGGTCAACAGCGCCCCACCCGCAAGCTGCGGGAACTCCGCGCGGAAGCGTGCACGCCAATCCGCGCTGGGTTGATATCCACGCGGGAATTCGGCCGGATCGATCCCGCGCGGAATAACGGTGAGGCGCGTCGGATCGAGCTGCGGATAATGCTGCAGCACATAGTCGCGCAAGGTATTGGACACGCAGATCACGCGCTCGCCGCGAGTCAGGATCGCACTGTAGCGGCCCGGCGAATTGAGGCCATGCACGGTGGTGACGAAATGCGGACGTGGCGCAGCGAGACCGCGCAGCGCCCGCCAGCCGATCCATGCGGGCAGGCGCGAACGCGCGTGCACGATATCGGGTTTCAGTTGGGTAAATAGACGTCCAAGCGTCCAGATGTAGCGCAGCGTCGCCGGCGCCTTGCGCCCGATATCGAGCGCGATATGTTCGCTGCCCGCGGCGACGAATTTTTCGACCATACGGCCAGAGGCGCAAATCGCAATCGAGCGATGTCCCGCAGCGACGAGCGCCGCGCCGATTTCCAGGGTCGAACGCTCCACACCGCCTGCATTCAGCGCGGGCAACAGTTGTACGACCGTCAGGGCGCGCTTCGCCATGCGCTCGGCGCCGGGTTCTTCGATCAGGCTTTGAGCACGAACAGCGCGCTGCAATACGGGCACCTGGCGCTGCCGCTGGCTTCGATGGCCAAATACACTTTCGGATGCGAATTCCACAAGGCCATGCCGGGCATCGGGCAGGACAGCGGCAGATCGGCGGCGGTGACCTCGTAGCGATGTTCGGCATTCGCCGGAATGAGCTTGTCGGCCGTGGCGGAACGGGGCGGTGAAACGGCGGCGGCCATGGCGCAATCCTGATTCGCTGAAAGTCGCGGAACGCGACCGTATGCGAAATTCTAGCAAAATCGGATACCGCAGGTGCGCAAGGGCATGGCGGCGACGAGCGCTGCGGGTCCGGTCAAACTGCGAACCCAGCCGCAGTCGTGTGTTGTGCAAGGCCGCGTTTCAGGCGCACCCGAAGTAGGTATGATGCGCTATCCATCTGCAATCGGGAGTAGCGTCGTGGATTTCAACAAGCTCATCGCTCGCGTCAAGAACATTCTGCTCACACCGAAAACCGAATGGCCGGCGATCGCAGCCGAACCGGAAACCGTCGTCGGCCTGTACAAGAATTACATCATGATCCTCGCCGCGATTCCGGCGATCGTCGGCTTTCTGAAACTGAGCGTCATCGGCGTCAGCATACCTTTTGTCGGCGGCACGATCCGTCTGGGCGTCGGCGCCGGGGTCACGCAGATGATCGTGACCTATATCGTCGAACTCGGCGTGATTTATCTGACGATGCTGATTATCGATGCGCTGGCGCCGACCTTTGGCGGAGAAAAGAATCAGGTGCAATCGCTCAAGTCGATTGCCTACGCCAAGACGGCGGGCTGGGTCGTGAGCATTTTCGGCCTGATCGGCGCACTGGGTTCGCTGGCCTTGCTGGCCGCCGCGATCTACGGCATTTATCTGCTTTACATCGGCCTGCCGTTCACCAAGAAGTGTCCGCAGGACCGCGCGGGCGGTTATGCGGCGGTCACGATCATCCTCTGCTTCGTGATGGCGCTGATTTTCGGATTCGTGCTGGCGAGCGTCACCGGCATCAGCGGCGCAATGTCCGGTGCGATGAGTGGCGGCTTTCAGTCGAGCAGCACCTACACGCCCGACAAGAGCGGCACGCTCGGTGCGCTGGCCGCGATGGGTCAGCGCGCCGAAGAGGCGAGCAAGAAGATGGATGCCGCGCAGAAATCCGGCGACAGCAACGCGCAGGCCGCGGCCGCCGGGCAGATGCTCGGCGCCGTGCTCGGCGGTGGTTCCCAGGTCGAGGCGCTGGCACCGGATGCTTTGAAACCGTTCCTGCCGGACACGCTCGCCGGATTGCCGCGCACGAGCTTCTCGGTGGAAAAGCAGTCGCCGATCGGCGTGCAGGTGTCGGTCGCCAAGGCGACCTATCGCAACGCCTCAGGCAGCCCTTCGTATGACCTCAGCGTCACCGACATGGGCGGCGCCAAGGGTCTGATGGCACTGGCCGGGTTTGCCAATGTCGAGGAAGACAAGCAGAGCGATCAAGGTTACGACAAGACCTATCACCAGGACGGCCGTCTCGTGCATGAGGAATGGAACAATTCGGGCAGCGGCGAATATACCGTCGTGCTCGGCGACCGTTTCGTGGTCGCCGTGAAAGGCTCGGGTGTGGCCAATGTCGATGCGCTCAAGGCGGCACTCGGCGGACTCAATCTGGCCGGACTCGAAGCGCTCAAGACGCAGGGCGTCAAGAACGGCTAGGCTCCATCCTTCTCCCGCTGGGAGAAGGTGCCGAAGGCGGATGAGGGAAAAGCCTCGCGCAAGTCGCGGACGCATCGGCGCGCCGTCGCGCTCTTCCCTCACCCGGCCCTTGCGGGCCACCCTCTCCCGATGGAGAGGGGAGGCAAGTTATTTCACGAGATGCGAATCCAGCGTGATGTGCACGGGGATTTCGTCGCTGACCATCGGAACATACTTGGTCACGCCGAAGTCCGAACGTTTGACCACGATATCGGCGTCGAAGCCGGCGCTGGCCATCTTCATCATCGGATTATCGCCGATCTTGTTGATCTTCGTATTCAGCACGACCGACTTGGTCACACCATGAATGGTCAGATCACCGATGATCTTGAGCGCATCGGTACCGGCTTTTTCGACCTTGGTGCTGGTGAACGTGATGTTCGGGTACTTCGCCGCGTCGAAAAACTCATCCGTCTTCAGATGCGCATCGAGCTTTTCCACACCGGTGTGCAGGCCGTCGAGCGGCAGCGTTATCGACACTGAGGATTTGGTGAGGTCGGCTGTGTCGAGCATCAGGTCGCCGCTGATTTTTTCCAGGCGCCCGGCAGGGTTCGAGAAACCGAAATGGTTCCAGTGGAAGGTGACCGCCGTATGGTTCGCATCAATATCGTATTTCTCGGCGGCGAACGCGGGCAGACTGGCCAGCAACAGCAAAGCAATCGCGAAACGTTTCATTGAATGACTCCTGGACGAATTTCGGGGAGGAAGCGAAAGCCGGAATCTGCGTTTGCAACCCAGACTCCTGCAACGGGAGTAATTATAACGAGGCCGCCAGCGACGATTGCGTGCGCCAATGGGACAGTGCGGCATATGAACCGTACAATCGCCGCGTGAAACCCATCAGCCAACTCGATTCGCCGCGCGCCAGCGGAGTTTGTGTGATCACCGACGGCGCAATGGGCAACGAACGCCAGGCGCTGGCGCTCGCCGGTGCGATGGGTCTGACGCCGGCGGTGCATCGAATCCGCTTGCGCCCGCCATGGCGCTGGTTTGCGCCAAGTCTCGCCGCAGGCGCGCAACTGGCGCTGTCCGGCCGGCAACGGCGTACGCTGACTCAGCCTTGGCCGGCACTCGCGATCGG
>NZ_DATBQK010000003.1:0-112520 GCF_036560865.1 Rudaea sp. | reverse complement strand
CATTGCAAGCAAAAGTTTTGCATAGAAAAACGCCGATGACGAGGTTAGTCCGCGGCAGATCCCGGCCGAGCCTCGGTGTTGCGCACTGCGCCTACTTGTCCAGCGCATTGAAGGCGATCGTGATGCGTGGTTCATCGCTGTTGTGCGGCTCCACGTAGTGTTCCATCCAGCACGGGAACAGCACCAGCAGGCCGGCATCAGGCGTGAGCTGAATATCGCTGTAGCCATTGGGCACCGCGCCTTTGACGTAGCCGTGAACCACACCCGGGCGCGGGTCGCGGAACACGAACTTGCCCGAGCCCGAAGGCACCTTCAGGTAAAAACTGCCCGACAGCAGAGACCCTTCATGCACATGCAGGAAGTTGAAGCCGCCGCGGTCGTGCAGATTGATCCACGATTGCAGATGAAACGCGATATCGCCCACGCCCATTTCGCGCAAGGCGCCGACGCACGCCGCGCGCACGGCTTGCTGCACCGGGGCGAAGACGGGTTGCTCGAGCACCGCCATGTCTTCGCTGTTCCAGCCCTGGCGGTTGGTTCGGCCGGCCGGCTTGGGACTGGCCGCGCGCAGAGCCAGCACGGCTGCGATCCATTGTTCCAGATGCGGGGCCAGCGCCGGCAGCTGAACTTGCCAGATGCGGGTCGGGAATAGATCGAAGGACTTCAGTGCCGGCACTGCTGCCGATGGCGGCGTTGAAAACGGCACCTGCCCCGCATCGCCCGGCCCCTTGAAGGTGAAAGTGAAATTTCCGGCCATCCATCGTTTCCCTGGCTGGGCATGCAAGGGGAATCCCGATCTGCCCTGTCGCCTCAATATTGCGCGCGAGCCGGTCGGACCTGCAAGGTCTTAGCGATCAAATCGAATCGAGCTGCGCAGATGAGGCGCCCGCGCGTGTCTCGCGTCAGCCTTGATTGTCCCGGACCGGCGCATGGCTGTCGCCTTGGCCTTCGTTGAGCCAAACTCGCGCCTCACCCAGCGCCGCTTCCAGCGAGAGTTCACGTCCACGCTCGTAGGCGAAGTCGTAAGCCTCGGATCCGAGTACCGCGCGGGGCTTCGAACTCAGCGATGCGAGTATCGGATCGTCAAACGACGTCCGCACTCCTCCCACCTTGTCCACCGCCGCGTCCGACGCACCCTGAAAGCGCGCCGCGGCAAACCAGTTGTCCTGTGCCGCGGCGAGACGTGAGGTGGCATCGAGTGCAAAATGGCCTCGGTACAGCGTGCCCATCTCGGTGACCAGACGTATCGCGGCGGCAAGCGTTTCTCGGGCGCGATCGAGAGCGCCGCGAGCGATGGAGACACGCGCTATATTGACGAGCACGTTATGCAGGTTGTGCAGATCGTGCGCTTTTTCAAACAGCAGCAACGCCTGCTCGTATGCTTCGACGGCCGCTGGAAAGTCGCCTATCACCCTGCAGACCCCGCCCCTTGCTGTCAATGCAAAACCGATGAGACGTTCGTCGCCTGTCCGCGTCGCGATCGCGAGCTCTTCGGCGCAGCATTCGAGCGCCAGTTTGGTCTGGCCAAGCCAACCGTAAGCGAGGGAGATTCGATCAAGGCAATACACCGTCAATTCGTCGTCGGCGTGTTCACGCGCGATCGAGAGTGCTTCCAGAGTTGGATCGAGCGATTCGTGCAATCGACCAAGGACATAGTTATGTTGCCCCAGCGCATAGAGCGCCCTGCCGCGCAACATGGCGCGTGAATCGGAGCTCTTGCGAGCCAGAGCTTCTGCATAGACTCGCTGGCCGTAGACGAAGAGGCCTCGCGCCAGCCAATAGGTGCGCAGATTCACTGCGAGGTCCAGACCCTGGTTCGTGCCGTCACGCGCCCGGTCGCACCAGGCGTGTGCGGCCAGCAGGTTGGGCAACTCGATATCGATCCGCTCCAGCCACTGGCGCATGGATTCTCCGAAGAGATTCGCCTGGGCCTTCCTGGCAAACTCAAGAAAGTGCGCGACGTGACGCTCGCGGACATCGTCACCAGCGCCAGCGGCGTGGAGTCTATCCTGCGCGTAATGGCGTACCGTCTCGAGCATGCTGTAGCGCGGTCCATGTGCAACCGTGCGATCAACCAGTACCAGCGACTTGTCGATCAGGCGCCCGAGTAGCTCGACAACCTGGATCTCTTCGTCATATCCGCCGATCGCAGTCGCGGCCTCCAGGGTCCAGCCGCTCGCAAACAGCGACAAGCGCAGCAAACACTGCTGCTCGTCCGGCGTCAGGTACTCGTAGCTCGACTGCAACGTCGCGAGCAAAGTCTGGTGCCGGGAGATACTGCGCGGGCCTCCGGTCAGCAGGCGAAACCGGTCGTCGAGTTTGCCGAGAATCTGCTCGACGGAAAGCAGCTTTACGCGCGCGGCCGCGAGCTCGAGCGCCAGCGGAATGCCATCGAGTCGGCGGCAGATTTCCGCGACGGCCGCTGCGTTGCCCTCGTTCAGGTCGAACTCCGGAGCGACCTGCCGGGCGCGCTCGACGAATAGGCACACCGCTTCGATCGCGATCAAGCTGCGCGTGTCCTGATCGGGGTCTGCAGACGGCAATGCCAGCGAGCGCACGCGGACGACGCTTTCGCCCGCTATCGCCAGTGCCTCGCGGCTGGTCACTAGCACGCGCGGGCCAGCAGCAGTTCCGAGGATGCTTCCTGCTATTGCGGCACAGGCTTCCACCAGGTGCTCGCAATTGTCGAGCACCAACAAGATCTGTTTGTCGGCAAGCCGCGAGCACAGCGTCGCTTCAATCGGCTTGTCGGCTTCTTCGCGCACCCCGATCGATGTCGCCACTGCCAGCGCCACATGCCGTGGATCCGTCACGGAGGCAAGATCGACGAAACGCAATCCGTCGGGAAACGATGCCGACACGCGCTCCGCCAACTTGATCGCGAGCCGCGTCTTGCCACATCCGCCCATACCGATCAAGGTAAGCAGGCGGGTACTCTGCAGTCGGCCGGCGAGCAGAGCAAGATCGTCTTCGCGACCAACGAAGCTGGTCAGAGGCCGGGGCAGGTTGCTGCCGAGCACCGCCGGCCGCGGGATCTCGCCATCGACCCGCTCGGCGTGCAGCGCAAACCGATATCCGTGCCCTGCGACGGTCGCGATGGAATCCGGCCCAAGCGCCTTGCGCAACGCCGACACGTGGACATGCAGGTTTGCGTCTTCGACGACCCGATTTGGCCAGACGCGCTCGAGCAGTTCGTCCTTCGTGACCAGCTGACCTGCGCGGTCGATCAATACGCTGAGCAGATCGAACGCGCGCGATTCCAGCGGCACCGGTTGACCATCGGCCAGGAGGCGCCGTTCTCCGCGCTGCAGAATGAAGCGGTCGAAGTGAAAATTCGCCGTGCTTCGTCCCTCGTTCACCGTGTCGACCTGCGCGGCATATACCAAGGTTCCTTGCCCAAGGCTTGCCCGGACTTCGAACTGAGAAATTCCTTAGATGGCCTTAAGGACAACGCCGCAGGCCCAGCCGATAGTGACGAGGCGGGCGGGCAAACAGCATTCAGAAATTCGCGACCCGAATGCAAGCGTGTTCCCCAACGGCGTTCCTTCAAAGGATCTCACATGAGCACCTATCGTAACTGCAAACGAGGAGTAGCGGGGCCGATGATCGGATATGTCATGTCGTCGCTGCTGTTGGCCGCGGGGGCGTCCGCCGCTCCAGGCGGCCCCACCGGCAACGGCAATGAAAATCAGATCCAAAAGGGCAATGAAAGTCAGGTCCAAAAAGGTTTCGAGATTAGCCCAATTCCGCTTTCCCAGCTTAATATGGCGGGCAAGAATCCGGCGCTCGTCGGCATGGGAAGCTACCTCGTAAACAGCTCTGGCTGCAACGATTGCCACACGCATCCGGCGTATGCGCCAGGTGGCAATCCGTTCCAGGCACAACCGGAGCAAGTAAATGTCGGCCAGTACATGTCTGGCGGCAGGACATTTCCGCCTTCGCCCTTTGTCTCCGCGAACCTCACACCGGACGCTCTGGGCAAACCCGCTGGCCTGACGTTTGCGCAATTCCGCGAGACCTTGCGCACAGGCCACAACCCGCTTGATCCGCCCGGAGCCCTGCTTCAGATCATGCCGTGGCCGGCGTTCGGCAAAAAGACCGATGGCGATCTGCGCGCCATTTACGAATATCTCAGCGCAATTCCATCGCTCCCGGACAATCCCAACCCCAGCCCGGAGCCCTGAGCCGGCTTGCCTCATCAGGTCGCAATCTTGATACGCCACGCGGCGCCCTCGCAGGGGCGCCGCGGTTGTTTTTGATCTATCCAATTTGCCGGCAACAATCAAGGAAAGACAATCATGCGTTTTCGATCATGCTGGACGGCGATATTCGCCTTGTGCATCGCTTCGCAGTCGTTCGCGGCGACCATCACGGTCACGACCGCAGCGGATACGGCTGTTGCAAACGATGGTGTGGTGACTTTGCGCGAGGCGATTACTGCGATCAACGCAGGTTCATCGGCCGATCCCGACATCGTCGCGCAGTCACCTGGCGTCTTCGGCACCCAAGACAAGATTCAATTCAATATTCCCGGCGCCGGTGTGCACACGATCACTGCGCTGACGAGCCTGCCCACGATTACCAAGCCGGTTTCCGTCAACGGCTATTCGCAACCGGGTTCGAGCGCCAATACCAACGCGCTGAATGCGGGAATCAATGCGGTGCTGCAGATCGAGATCACTTGCCAGCCGGGTGCTGTCGGCATTTCCGTTTCGATAGTTGCGGCCGGCACCTTCACTGTGATCCGCGGGCTCAATGTGCACGGCTGCGGCGGGGACCAAATCTCGATTTCGGCCGACAACGTCGTCATTGCCGGCAATTTCATCGGCACCAATGCCGCCGGCACGGCAGCGATGCCGAATCTGGGCGGAGGGTTTGCGGTTCGCGTGAATTCCGGCAACGGTGTAGCCATCGGCGGATCCACCGCAGCGGATCGCAATCTTCTCTCGGGGAACACACAGGGTGGCGTGATTCTTCCGTTTCCAAGCACGACAGGGCATCTGATTCAGGGCAATTACATCGGGCCGGATGTCACCGGGACTCTTTCATTGGGAGCGTTCACTGGCGAGGGCCTGCGCAATATCGGCGGCGCGAATATCGTCGGTAACCTGATTTCGGGAAATACCGACGGAGGCATCGGCGCGTTCAGCGACAATACGATTCGAGGCAATTTGATAGGCACGCAGCGCGACGGCGTCAGTCCGCTTCCGAACGGCAATTTCGGCGGTATCGCGTTCGACGGTACCAAGTCGATCGTCGGTGGTGCGGGCGCGGGCGCGGGCAACGTCATTGCCTACAACCAGGGCACAGGCGTAAGCCAAAGCTTCGCTTCGTCCGACAACACGATTTCACAGAACTCGATGTTTGGAAACAGCACCGAAGGGATTTGCTTGAATAGCGCGGGGTGTCTCCCGAAATTGAACACGGCGGGCGGCGCGCACAATTATCCGGTCGTGACTACGGCGTCGATCAGCGCGGGCAGCGCAGCCATCGCCGGCACATTCAACAGCGTCGCGGCCAGCGCTTACGTTCTTGAATTCTTCAGCAACGTCAGTTGCCACGCAGTCGGCTATGGCGAGGGAAAGACGTTTATCGGCCAGACGACGGTAACCACCGACGGCGGCGGAAACGCCAGCTTTTCCCTGACATTTGCGGTTCCCGCAGGCGAATCGGTGTTCACGGCCACGGCCACCTCATCCACGGGCTTCACATCTGAATTTTCGCATTGCCTCACAGCGAGCGGCGCACCGGCACCGACGAACACGGCCGTGATGTCCTCACTCAATCCATCGACGCTCGGGCAGTCGGTGACGTTCACGGCGACCGTCTCCGGCGGCACTGCGCCGACCGGGACGGTGCAATTCAAGGACGGCGGCGCCAATCTCGGTGCGCCCGTGACCCTGGTTGGCGTATCGGCGACCTTGGCCACCAGCGCGCTGGCACTCGGCACGCATCCGATCACTGCAATCTACAGCGGCGATGCCGGCAATACGGCGAGCACCTCTCCGGCATTGAACCAAGTGGTCAACGCAGCGGCACTCATACCCACCACGACAACTGTGATTTCATCGCTCAATCCATCGATGCTCGGGCAGTCGGTGACGTTCACTGCGACCGTCTCCGGCGGCACCGTGCCGAGCGGGACGGTGCAGTTCAAGGACGGCGCCGCCAATCTCGGCGTGCCAGTGATCTTGGTTGGCGTATCGGCGACCTTGACCACCAGCACGCTGGCGCTCGGCACGCATCCGATCAGTGCCATCTACAGCGGCGATGCCGGCAATGCGGCGAGCACCTCTACGGTTCTGAATCAGGTCGTCAACCCGGTTGTGGTCGCGCCACCGCCAGTCTCGGCTCCAACACTGTCCGAGTGGGCGTTGATTGCGCTGACGCTGCTGGTTGCTCTCCTCGGGATCAGCCGATTCGATCGGCGCGTTCGCAGCTCATATCGAGTGGATTGACGAAGCGTAATTCGCCGATTGGTGCGGGCGCCAGGTTTCACCGGCGCGCACATCAACGGACAAGAGAATACGATAGGCTGGATCTACGCATTCATTGCACGGCCCCGATCAAAACCAATTCGGAGGAATTCGCCAACGGCAACGTTACGGCCACTCCCGCATCCATCAACTCGCGCCCGCTGCGAACGAAATCCGCCGAACTGCGATCTTGAAAGCGCACGCGATAGTTGCGCCGCAGCTGCAGCCCCTTGAGCACAAAAGTATAGGTTTTGACATTTTCATCAGCACCGTGAAACGCATACACGACGCCCTTGCCGCGCTTCGGGTCGAAATATTCGATGCCATCCCAACCCTTGCCGTCAGCGCGCGGGCCGACATGGTAAAGATCGGCTGTACGGATCAGCGGCCGTAGCGTCGTCTTGTATAGTTGCAGTTCCGCGAGCGCCGCGTCGTGCTGCTCGTGGCTCCAACTCGTCGTATCAAGCATCAGGGTGAACCAACCCATCATTCCGCTGCGCAGCATGTAGCGGAAATTTTCGATGCGCGGCGTCGGCCATTCCTTGACGTAGGTTTCCAGCATCGCCGATGGCAACACATGGCTCGCGTCATAAAACGCCTGACGGTTGGACAGCGGATCGTAGGAATCGATGATCGAGAAGTAATCGCCGTGCGCCGCGCTGCCGAAGTCGACCATGCGGCCACCGTCGTTGCAGATTTCGAGCAGCAGCCCTGGATGGTCGCGTTTGAGTTGCGCGTAGATCGCGTAATAGGCGCGCGTCGCGCGATAGCTCACATCGCTCGAATTCGGGCCGTCCATCCAGATGAAATCCTCGTCGCTATACCGATGCACGTCTTTGGGATCGCAGGTCGCATGCAGATGATCGCCGCGATCGCAGCCTTGGGCGACCACGTAGCCGTCGTGTTCGAGCATGTCCAGATCGTAGTCATGCACGACGCGCTCGACCTCTTTCGACACCCAGGCCTGCACCACCGGTTGGCCGATATCGACCGTGATGCCCTTGAACTCCGCCGGCCGCCAGCCGGGCGGCGGATCGGTGGTCAGCCAGTCGCGCATTGCCGGATTCTCGACACTCATGGCGCCAGGCTGTGAGCTGTTGCCGGCCTGTGCCCAGTCCACCCAGAGGCCGAATTTCAATCCGTGTTGATGCGCGTAACTCGCAATTGTCGCCAGGCCCTGCGGGAATTTTTTCGCATCCGGATACCAGTCGCCGACAGCACGGAACCAGCCCGCGTCGAGGTGAAACATCTCGAAACCCAGATCGTGCGAATCGTCGATCATGCGCCGCGCCTGCGCGGTATCGATTGCCATGCCGCTGCCCCAACTGTTGTTGGTCAACCAGGGATAGGTCGGATCGCGCACGCTGCGCGGATCGTTCAACACTTCGCGCACCCAACGCCGTAACGTATTGCCGGCGTCGTCGATGCTGCCGCGACTTGCGCCGAGGAAAATCGTCGGCGTGACGAAACTCTCGCCCGGCGCCAGACGCGTGCGAAATGGGCCCGGCTGCGGATTAAGTCCGGCGCGGCCTTGCAGGGTGTCGCCATGCCGCTGCAGGCTCAGCGCGATGCGCCCGCTGAACTCCACGCCGAGATACCAGCCGCTGGCCGAGTTGTCAGCAGGCTTCACGAGAAAATACGGAATGATCTCGCGCGGTTCGTCGCCGCGCGGATGTGCGAACGTGCTCGATTCGCCCAGCCAGCGATAGCCGTCGCCGATGTCTGCCAGATGCGTACCGACGGGCGGCGCCTTGCCCGCGCCCTTGTCGATCCACAACTGCTGCAACGATTGATTGGCCTGCGTTTTCCAATCAAAGCTGAAGCTGTCCTGCAGTGGAATCCAGACTTCATGTCCGCTGCGATTCTCAATACTAATCGTATGTTCTAGCGGGCCATGCTGCGAGCGGGCTTGCCACTCCCAAGACAAGCGCAGATCGGGGTTGTGCGTTTCGTAGACCAGGGTCAACGATGTCGCCTGTACACGAGTTGCGGCACGATCGAAACGCCAATGCAGCTCTTTAGTCGCACCATCGACTGTCGCGTGATCGACCAGTGCCTCCGCGGCCGCACTTTCCCACGCGGGGCCTGCCGGCGAGGCAAGGCGCAATATGCGCGGCGCAGATGCCTCCGCCTGCAACGTCAGCTGCGTATCCTGATTGCCGAAATCAATCTTCTGCGTTGCAGCGGCGAGCGTCGGCACAAACGCTGCGGCAAAGCACACAAGTAGCATCGCAAGAGCGCCGTCCCACCGCTTCATCACCGATACCCCGCCGCTTGCAGTTCGAACAGTTCCGCGTAGTGGCCGCTCGCCGCAACCAGCTCGGCATGCGTGCCAGATTCCTCGATGCAACCGTTGCCGAGCACGATGATGCGGTCGGCCATGCGCACGGTCGAGAAGCGATGCGAGATGATCACCGCGGTCCGGCCCGCGGCAAGCTCCTTGAAGCGCTCGAACACCTGATATTCGGCACGCGCATCGAGCGCCGCGGTCGGCTCGTCGAGGATCAGCAACTGCGCATCGCGCATGTACGCACGTGCGATCGCGATCTTCTGCCATTCGCCGCCCGACAGATCGACGCCGCTCTTGAACAGTTTGCCGAGCATCTGGTCGTAACCCTTGGGCAATTTCGCGATCACCTCATTGGCAAGACTGCGCTGCGCCGCATCGGCGATGCGCGCGTGATCGCCTCGTGCCTCGATGCGTCCGACCGCGATGTTGTCCGACGCGGTCAGGTAGTAGCGCACGAAATCCTGAAAGATCACACCGATATTCGCACGCAATTCCTCGAGCGAATACTCGCTCATGTCGCGGCCGTCGAGCAGGATGCGGCCCTCGTCCGGGTCGTAGAGGCGCGCGAGCAGCTTGACCAAGGTCGTCTTGCCAGCGCCGTTTTCGCCGACCAGGGCCAGCACTTCGCCCGCGCGCAGGGTGAAATTCAAATGGCGCACCGCCCAGCGTTCCGCACCCGGATAGCGAAAACCCACGTCCTCGAACACAATGCCGGACTGGATCGGGCGCGGGAAAACCGTCGGACTCTCCGGCGTGCGGATTTCCGGCTGGATCTGGAAGAACGAAAACAGATCGTCCAGATACAGCGCCTGACCGGCGACATTGGAAAAACCGATCAGCAGGTTTTCCAAAAGGTTGCGCAGGCGCCGGAACGAGGCGGAGAGGAAGGTCAAATCGCCGATCGTGAAATCGCCGCGCGCGGTGCGCCAAGCGATCAGCGCATACGCGGTGTAGTAACCCACGGTGCCGATCGTGGTGAACAGTCCGCCCCAACCGGCGCGGCGCAGCGCGATAAGGCGATTGGCGCGATAGATCGATTTCGACAACTCGCGATAGCGCTCGACCAGAAAACCGCTGAGGCCGAAACTCTTCACCTCCTTGGCCATCGACGCGCTCGCGCCAAGCAGGCGCAGGTAGTCGAGTTCGCGCCGCTCGGGCGTCCATTGGAAATTCACCGCATAGCTTTCCGCGTTGAAATGCAGCTCGCTGATGAAGGCCGGCACCAGCGCGACGATGAGCAGCAGGATCAGCCACGGCGCATACACGAACAGGCCGACCGCGAAGCTGACGATGGTGACGATGTCCTGCGCCTGGCCGAGCAGTTGCGACATCAACGCGCTGCGACCGGCGACCTGGCGGCGCGCGCGATCAAGGCGATCCTGCAGATCGGCGTCCTCGAAATCCTCCAGATCGAGCGAGGCCGCGTGCTCCATCAGGCGCACGCTGGTGGTGTTGGAATACAGCTCGGACAGCAGCGAATCGATCAGCGAAACGACGCGACCGAGAATATCCGAGGCGACCGCGAGCGCGAACTCCAGGCCCAGCAGCATCCACAGATGGGTCAATTCGCCGCTGGCCAGCCATTCGTGCCAATCCGCGTGATGGCCGCCGGCACGCAGCAAGTGGGTGACTTCGTCGATGATCAGCTTGCCGACATACAGGGTGAAGACCGGCAGCAGCGCGCGCGTGAAGCGCAGCACGATGGTCGCAAAACTCAGCAGCGGACTGGTGTTCCAGATGCTGCGCAGGTACGGCGGCACATTGCGCAGCGCGACGAAGCGTTCGCGCAGGGTCTGTTTGGGTGGCGGCTCGTTGTGGCCTCTCGGCGCGCCCGCAGCCGTCGTGGTGCGGCCACCCATCGAATATTGACGTGGCATCGCTACTCCTTCCAATTCCTATCCATGACTTAAAACGTAGATCACGAACCCTTCTCCCACCGGAAGAAGGTGATGCGAAGCACCGGATGAGGGAAAGGCCTGCCCAGCGAAAATGTCGCTGCATCGGGCGATGTTCTCCCCTCATCCGCCTAACGGCACCTTCTCCCGGTGGGAGAAGGGCGAGTGTGCTTTGTACCATCCTCTGGGGAACTGGTGAACCGGCATGCGATAATCCGCACCGATCCATTTGGAACCGCAACGGATGTCTGCACGCGATATTCTCGTCACCCACGCCCTGCCCTATGCGAACGGCCCGCTGCATATCGGCCATCTGCTCGGCTATATCCAGAGCGATATCTGGGTGCGCGCGCGGCGCATGGCCGGCGACACCGTGCATTTCGTCTCGGCCGACGACGTGCACGGCACGCCGATCATGCTCGCCGCGGAAAAGGCCGGTGTGGCGCCCGAGGAATTCATCAAAGGCATGCAGACCAGCCACGAGGCGGATTTCCGCGATTTCGGCGTGGCCCACGATTACTACTACACCACGCATTCGTCTGAGAACCGCGAGCTGGCCGAATACGTCTACACGCGCCTGCGCGACACCGGCAAGATCGCGCGGCGTGGCGTGCGCCAATTCTACGATCCACTCAAGGCGATGTTTCTGCCGGACCGCTATATCAAGGGCGAGTGCCCGGTTTGCGGCACGCCGGATCAATACGGCGATAACTGCGAGAACTGTGGCTCGACCTATGCGCCCACGGATCTGAAAAATCCGCATTCGGTCGTCTCGGGTGCGACACCGGAGTTGCGCGAATCGGAACATTACTTTTTCGAGGTCGGCAAATTCGCGGGTTTCCTGCGCGGGTGGCTGGCCGGCGAGGTCGCGCATCCATCGGTCAAGGCCAAGCTCAAGGAATGGCTGGATTCCGAAGGCGGCGTGCGCGACTGGGACATCTCGCGCGACGCACCGTATTTCGGCTTCGAGATTCCCGACACGCAGGGTACAAAATTCTTTTACGTCTGGCTCGATGCGCCGATCGGTTATCTCGCCAGTTTCAAGAAATATTGCTCAAGCGAGCAAGGCCGACAGAAAGGGCTGTCGCCCGCGTACTTCCATCGATTCCTGCGTCCCGACGATCCGGATTTCCTGGCCGAAGCGCAGATGCATCACTTCATTGGCAAGGATATCGTCAACTTTCACGGCTTGTTCTGGCCGGCGATGCTGCAGGGTGCCGGCTATCGCGAGCCGGCCAACCTGCATGTGAACGGCTACCTCACCGTCAACGGCGAGAAGATGTCGAAGTCGCGCGGGACGTTTATCCAGGCGCGTACGTATCTGGATGCGGGGTTGAATCCGGAGTATTTGCGGTATTACTTTGCGACGATGCTGACGTCGGCGCCGACTGACATCGACCTCGACTTGAAGGCATTCGAGGAGCGGGTCAATTCGCATCTGATCGGCAAGTGGGTGAATATCGCGAGTCGTACTGCGGGCTTCGTGTACAAGATTTTCGACGGCAGGCTTGCCGACCAGTTTGACGAACAGGGCAACAAGCTATGGGGCTACTTGCTCAACTTCCACGAAAATACCCCCTTGCGCTATGAAGATGGCTCCTTCTCGGAGCTGACTCGGAATTTCGTGGACATGGCTGACCTCGTCAACGCCTATATCGCGGAGAAGGCGCCTTGGGTCATGGCCAAGGATGAGAGCCAGCGCCAGCAGTTACATGAGGTCTGCACGTTTGCGCTGAGCGCTTTCCGCCTTCTTTCCGGCGTGCTCAAGCCGATCCTCCCGGTCTCCGTGGAGGCAGCCGAACAATTCCTCGCCGCGCCGATCGTCAACTTCGACGATGCCCGTCGCAAACTTTGTGGCCATGTCGTCAACGCCTTCGACCCGCTGCTGTCACGCATCGACGGCAAGCGCATCGAAGCCATGGTGGACGCCTCCAAAGATTCGCTCGCAGCAACACCATCCCCACCCAACCCTCCCCTTGAAGGGGAGGGCTTAAAGCGAAGCGCTGCTGTCTTGAAACCGAGCCCCGAGCCCCGAGTCCCGAGTCCCGGCTCTCTCATCTCCATCGACGACTTCGCCAAACTCGACCTGCGTATCGGCAAGGTGCTGCATTGTGGATTTGTGGACGGCTCGGACAAACTCCTGCGCTTCGAGCTCGATGCGGGCGAGCTGGGCAAGCGGCAGATTTTCTCGGGCATCCGCGCGTCCTATACCGAGCCGGAGAAATTGATCGGGCGCAATGTAGTGTTCATCGCCAACCTCGCGCCGCGCAAGATGCGCTTCGGTGTGTCCGAGGGGATGATCCTGTCCGCGGGCTCCGGCAGCGACAATCTGTTCCTGCTTGATGCGGATCAGGGTGCGCAGCCGGGCATGCCGATCAAATGACCACAGGATGTTGTCATGCCGTGCAGCACAGGGATGTGCGATGACACGGTATCAAACTCCTATTCAAACATGACCAAGGACTTCGACCACGGCATCACAGCGATCGACACGGGATTCTTCCGCCCGTGTTTCGACGCCAGCCATTTGATCGTCGAGCACGGACGCGCGGCCTTTATCGACACCGGCACCAACTACTCGGTGCCGCTGCTGCTCGACGCGTTGCGCGCCAGGCAGCTTGCGGTCGATGCGATCGATTACGTGATCCTGACGCATGTGCATCTGGACCACGCCGGCGGTGCGGGACTGTTGATGCAGCAGCTGCCGAATGCGAAATTGGTCGTGCATCCGCGTGGCGCACGTCACATGATCGATCCGAGCGCCTTGATCGCGGGAGCGACGGCGGTCTACGGCGCAGAGGAAATCACGCACAGCTATGGCGTGCTGGTGCCGGTTCCCGCGCAGCGCGTGATCGAAGCCCCCGACGGCCACGTCGTCGATCTGGCCGAGCGCGAATTGCTCTGCCTCGACACGCCAGGCCATGCACGTCATCACATCAGTATTTACGATGCACGCAGCCGTGCGTTTTTTACCGGCGATACGTTCGGTTTGTCCTATCGCGAGTTCGATACCGATAAGGGCGCATTCATCCTGCCGACCTCGACGCCGGTGCAGTTCGAACCCGATGCGTTGCATGCATCGATCCAGCGCATGCTGGAGCGCGAGCCGACGCAGATGTTCCTAACCCATTACAGTCGCGTAACCGACGTGACGCGCCTGGCCAGCGACCTGTTCGTGCAGATCGATGCGATGGTCGCAATCGCGCGCGTGCATGCGCGCGCTGCCGATCGCCACACGCGTATTGCCGACGACCTGGCGGATTTGTATACTTCGCGCGCGCAGGCGCACGGCTGCCGCTTCGATGCCGCGCAGGTGCGCGAGCTGCTGACGATGGACATCGAGCTCAATACCCAAGGCCTCGAAGTCTGGCTGGACAAGAGCAAGCACTGAATCGCGGGTTCTTCCGGACCGGAGCGTGGCTTTCGTTCTTTACGCGTTTTTTATTTCGTGGCGCGCAATCGCTACACCTTACTTATTTCCCCCGAACTAGATTGGCGCCGTCCCAACAGCAGGTGCGGCCATGGATTTCCCCTATTTGCTTCTTCTGGTTCTGCTGATCGGCGCGACGGCCGGCTTCCTGCGCATGTGCATACGTCTGGAGGATCGCAAGTGATGTGCGTTTGCGCTGCGCTCGGTGCCATGTCGCTCACGCTGACAGGCTTGTATTTCGCGCTTTGCAAAGGGAAGGCACGCCGATGAACTTCGTCTATTGGATCGCTGCGCTGATTGCCGTCGCGTTGAGCGCGTACCTGACGATCGCCCTGCTCAAGCCGGAATGGTTCGAATGACCGCGAACGACTCTCTGCAACTCGGCCTGTATCTGGCCGTCCTGCTGTTGCTGGTCAAGCCGTTGGGCGGTTACATGGCGTCGGTGTTTGCCGACGCGCCCAATCGCATCACGCGCATCGGTGCGCCCATCGAGCGGTTCATCTATCGTGCCAGCGACGTTCGTGCGGACGAAGACATGAACTGGCAGCGCTACGCCGTCGCCATGCTCGCGTTCAACGTGCTCGGCCTGCTCGTCGTCTATCTGTTGCAGCGCGTGCAGCAGTGGTTGCCGCTGAACCCGCAGGGTTTCGGCGCGGTCACGCCCGATTCGGCGATGAACACCGCAATCAGCTTCGCCACGAACACGAACTGGCAGGGGTACGCCGGCGAATCGACGATGAGCTACCTGACCCAGATGCTTGGCCTCGCGGTGCAGAATTTTCTTTCCGCCGCAACCGGCATCGCCGTGCTGATCGCGTTGATCCGCGGTTTCGTGCGCAAGACGGCGCAGGGCATCGGCAATTTCTGGGTCGATGTGACGCGCAGCACGCTCTATGTCCTGCTGCCATTGTCTTTCGTGCTGGCCCTCGCCCTCGTCTGGCAAGGCGTACCGCAGAACTTCAAACCTTACGCAAGCGTGCCGCTGGTGCAGGCGACGATCGCCACCGAAACAGTCAAGGACGCCGACGGCAATGCACTGAAGGACGCCGCGGGCAAGGACGTTACGAAGGAATCTCCGGTCACCGAACAGTCGCTGCCGCTCGGACCGGCCGCTTCGCAGATCGCGATCAAGCAACTCGGCACCAACGGCGGCGGCTACTACAACGCCAACTCCGCGCATCCGTACGAGAATCCGACGCCGCTGTCGAATTTCTTCGAAGCGCTCGCGATCCTGCTACTGCCCGCGGCGCTCTGCTACACCTTCGGCCAGATGGTCGGCGACCGCCGCCAGGGTTGGGCCTTGCTCGCGACCATGCTGGTGATCTTCGTGCCTCTGCTTCTCCTCTGCACAGCCGCGGAACAAGCCGGCAATCCGTTCTTTAGCGCGCTCGGCGTGGATCAGCAGGCGTCGATCGCGCAGGTGGGCGGCAACATGGAGGGCAAGGAGACGCGCTTTGGCATAGTCGATTCGACGATCTGGGCGACCGCGACGACCGCCGCATCGAACGGTTCGGTCAATGCGATGCACGACTCGTTCACTCCACTCGGCGGACTCGTGCCGATGTTGCTTATCCAGCTCGGCGAGGTGATTTTCGGCGGCGTCGGCTCGGGCCTCTACGGCATGCTTGCCTTCACCGTCGTCGCGGTGTTTATCGCCGGCCTGATGGTTGGCCGCACACCGGAATATCTCGGCAAGAAGATCGAAGCCTACGAGATGAAGATGGCAAGCCTGGTCGTGTTGATTCCCTGCACACTTGTTGTAGTCGGCACGGCAATCGCCGTGCTCGCTCCAGGCGGTGTCGCCGGCATCGCCAACCCGGGTATCCACGGCTTCAGCGAGATTCTCTACGCGCTGTCGTCGGCATCGAACAACAACGGCAGCGCGTTCGGCGGACTGTCGGCGAACACGCCGTTCTGGAACGCGCTGCTCGGCATCTGCATGTTCTTCGCGCGTTTCCCGCTTGCGATCAGCATGCTCGCGATTGCCGGCTCGCTCGCGGCGAAAAAACATATTCCGGTTTCGGCCGGCACGCTGCCGACGCATACGCCGCTGTTCGTCGTGCTGCTCGCGAGCACGGTGGTCGTGATCGGCGCGCTGACCTTTCTGCCTGCGCTTGCACTAGGGCCCATCGCTGAGCAGTTGTCGATGCTCGGGCACTGACAGTGCGAAAGCCTGAACCACGGAGAACACAGAGAACACGGAGAAGAGCTTTATTGTTTAAGTCAAATCTTGCTGGCGCTTTTCTCCGTGTTCTCTGTGTTCTCCGTGGTTCAATCTCTCTTGATCTTCGGAATTACGACTCATGACTACCCACCCATCAGCGAATGCGCTCAGCCGGGAATTACTGATCCCAGCGATCGGCGACGCGTTCCACAAGCTTTCGCCGCGCGTGCAGTTCCGCAATCCGGTGATGTTCGTCGTCTTCGTCTGCAGCATCCTGACCACGCTGTTGTGGCTGCAGGCGCTCGGCGGACATGGCGAAGCGCCGGCTGGTTTCATCCTCGGCGTGACGCTGTGGCTGTGGTTTACGCTGTTGTTCGCCAACTTCGCCGAAGCCATTGCCGAAGGTCGCGGCAAGGCACAGGCGGCCTCGTTGCGCGGTGCACGCCGCGACGTGATCGCCAACAAGATTCCGTCGCTGGAGCGGCGCGATGCCGTCAGCGTCGGCGCGGCCAGCGATCTGCGCAAGGGCGATCTCGTTATCATCAAGGCCGGCGAATTCATCCCGGGCGACGGCGAAGTCATCGAGGGCGCAGCGACCGTCGACGAAAGCGCCGTGACCGGCGAATCCGCACCCGTCATCCGCGAATCCGGCGGCGACCGCAGCTCGGTCACCGGCGGTACGCGCGTGTTGTCCGACTGGATCATCGTGCGCATCAGCAGCAATCCGGGCGAGAGCTTTCTCGACCGCATGATCGCAATGGTCGAGGGCGCGTCGCGACGCAAGACGCCGAACGAAATCGCGCTGACCATTCTGCTCGCGAAATTCTCGCTGATCTTCCTGCTCGCCTGCGCAACGTTGCTGCCGTATTCGTTGTACGCCGTGCAGAGTTCCGGGCATGGCGAGCCGGTCACGATCACCGTGCTCGTCGCCCTGCTCGTCTGCCTGATTCCGACCACGATCGGTGGCCTGTTGTCCGCGATCGGCATCGCCGGCATGGACCGCATGATCCAGGCCAATGTGATCGCGATGTCCGGCCGCGCGGTTGAAGCCGCCGGCGATGTCGACGTATTGCTGCTCGACAAGACCGGCACGATCACGCTCGGCAACCGCCAGGCCGTTGCATTTCATCCTGCGCCCAGCGTCGATGTGAACGCGCTGGCCGACGCCGCGCAACTGGCTTCGCTGGCCGATGAAACGCCCGAGGGCCGCAGCATCGTCGTACTGGCCAAGGACAAGTTCGGCCTGAGGGAACGCGAGATCGGCGGCAGCAACACGGTCTTCGTGCCGTTTACTACGCAGACGCGCATGAGTGGTGCCGATATCGGTGCGCGCAAGATTCGCAAAGGCGCGCTCGATGCGGTGAAGAATCATCTCGCCGTGCTGGGTGGCGACCTGCCCCAGGCCGTCGTCAAGGTCGCCGAGGACATCGCGCGCAAAGGCGGCACACCGCTGATCGTCGTCGAAGGTGCCTGTGCCCTCGGCGTGATCGAGCTCAAGGACATCGTCAAGGGCGGCATCCGCGAGCGTTTTGCCGAGCTGCGCCGCATGGGCATCCGCACGATCATGATCACCGGCGACAATCCACTGACCGCAGCCTCGATCGCGGCCGAGGCAGGCGTCGACGACTACCTTGCCGAAGCGACGCCCGAAGCCAAGCTCAAACTGATCCGCGACATCCAGGCCGAAGGCCGACTCGTCGCGATGTGCGGCGACGGCACCAACGATGCGCCCGCGCTGGCGCAGGCCGACGTGGCCGTGGCGATGAACAGCGGCACGCAGGCGGCCAAGGAAGCCGGCAACATGGTCGATCTGGACTCCAATCCGACCAAGCTGATCGAGGTCGTCGAGATCGGCAAGCAGTTGCTCATCACGCGCGGCGCACTGACCACGTTTTCGATCGCCAACGACGTGGCCAAGTATTTCGCTATCATCCCGGCCGCATTCGCAAGCACCTACCCCGCGCTGAACATGCTCAACATCATGCACTTGGCCACGCCGCAGAGCGCGATCCTGTCGGCGGTGATCTTCAACGCGCTGATCATCATTTTCCTGATCCCGCTCGCGCTCAAAGGCGTGCGCTATCGCGCTATCGGCGCCGGCGAGCTGTTGCGCCGCAATCTGCTGGTCTACGGGGTCACCGGCCTAATCGTGCCGTTTATCGGCATCAAGATCGTTGATCTGTTGCTTCTCACGCTCGGCCTCGTCTAACGATTTCGCGGAGCAAACCATGATTACCCTGCTGCGCCCGGCCTGCCTATTGTTCCTGGTTCTTAGCATCGTCACCGGCATCGTTTACCCGCTCGCGGTGACTGGTGCGGCGCAACTGTTGTTCCCGTACGCCGCGAACGGCAGCCTGATCGTGCAAGACGGCAAGGCATTCGGCTCCGAATTGATCGGGCAACCATTCGCCGATCCGAAGTACTTCTGGGCACGGCCGTCGGCGACAGCCCCGTTCGCGGACAACTCGGCCTCGTCGAGCGGTTCGAATCTGGGCCCGACCAACCATGCACTGATCGACGCGGTCGCGCAGCGCATCGATGCGCTGCGCGCCGCCGATCCGGCCAACGCAGATCCGATTCCGGTTGATCTCGTGACCGCATCGGCCAGCGGCCTGGACCCGGACATCTCGCCGGCTGCCGCGCGCTATCAGATCGCCCGCGTTGCGCGCGCGCGCGGCCTGTCGATCGCCGCTGTCGAAAAGCAGGTCGCAGCCGCAACGCAAGACCGTTTGTTAGGCGTGCTCGGCGAACCGCGCGTCAACGTACTCAAGCTCAACCTCGCGCTCGACCGCAAATAACCGATAGCCGACGGCGCGCTCGCTGCGTGCGACAATTCGGCATGGCCGCCAACCTGCCCGACAGTCGCCCTGACCCCGACGCTCTGCTTGCGCGCGTGCGGCGCGAAGAAGCGCGACGGCGGCGCGGTCGGCTGAAAATCTTTTTCGGCGCTGCCGCTGGCGTTGGCAAGAGCTATGCAATGCTGGAGGCTGCGCGCAGGCAGAAGGCCGACGGCGCCGATGTCGTCGTAGGCTATGTCGAACTGCACGGGCGGCCCGAAACCGAAGCCCTGCTCAGCGGGCTGGAGGCCCTGCCGCCGCAGGCGCTGGAACATCGTGGCCTGACGCTGGCTGAATTCGATCTCGATGCGTCGCTGCTGCGAAATCCACAAATTATTATTGTCGACGAACTCGCCCACAGCAATCATCCCGGCGCGCGCCACCCGAAGCGCTGGATGGATATCGTCGAACTGCTCGATGCCGGCATCGATGTCTACACGACAGTCAACGTACAGCACGTCGAAAGCCTCAACGACATTGTTGCGCAGATTACCGGCGTCACGGTGCGCGAAACGATTCCCGATCGCGTATTCGATGCAGCGGACGAAGTCGAGCTCGTCGACCTGCCGCCGGACGATCTGCTGCGGCGCGTGCGCGAAGGCAAGGTCTATACGCCGGAGAAAAGCCGGCATGCACTCGATACGTTTTTCCGCAAGGGCAATCTGATCGCGTTGCGTCAACTCGCTTTGCGCGCGACGGCCGAGCGCGTCGACGCGGCCATGCGCGAGTACCGCGACGATCATGCGATCAGCGACACCTGGGCGGCCGGCGAACGCGTGCTCGTTTGCGTCGGACCGGATCCTCTGTCCGAACGTCTGGTACGCGCCGCGCGCCGGCTGGCGTCGGCGCTGCATGCTCAATGGCATGCGATCTATGTGGAGACTCCGAACCTCACCCGTCTGCCGCGACCGGCGCGCGACCGCGTCCTGGAAACGCTCAAGCTCGCCGAGAGTCTCGGCGCCCAAGCCGCCAATCTCAGCGGCGAAAGCGTGGCAGGCGAGGTTCTCGCGTTCGCGCGCCAGCATAACGTCAGCAAGATCATCGTCGGCAAGCCGAGCCGGCCGCGCTGGCTGGATCGTTTTCCGCCGTCGCTGGTCGACGAGATCGTGCGGCGCAGCGGCCACATCGACGTCTACGTGATCACCGGCGAAGAGGATGCGGAAAGGACTCCCATGCGGGCGAGACTACCTGTTCGCACGAGTCGCTGGCCGGCATACGCCCGGAGCGCCGCCGTCGTCGCGGCGATCACCGTGCTGTGTGCGCCGCTGTATCCGCACATCGAGCGGACAAATCTCGTGATGCTGTATTTGCTCGGTACCGTGCTCACCGCGGTACGCTTCGGCCGTGGACCGTCGGTGCTCGCGGCCATCCTCAGCGTTGGCCTGTTCGACTTCCTGTTCGTGCCGCCGGAATACTCGTTCGCGGTTTCCGACACGCAATATCTGATCACATTTGCGGTGATGCTCGCGACCGGGCTCATTATCAGCAATCTCGCCGCGCTCGGCCGGCGCCAGGCCAGCGTCGCGCGCGCCCGCGAACGACGCGCGGCCGAGCTGTACGCCCTGTCGCGCGAACTCGCCCAGAGCCGCGATGTCGGCGAGCTCGGCGAAATCCTGCGCAGGCATCTGCTTGCCGGCATCGAGGGTCACGCCGCCGTGCTGCTGCCGGATGCGGACGGCAAGGTGCAGGACCCCGGGCGCTTCTGCGCACGTGGCGCAAGCGAGGCTCGCTATCCGGTACCAGGCAACGACCTCGGCATTGCCCAATGGGCCTACGATCACCGCGAGAAGGCCGGTCATGGCACGGACACGCTGGCCAGCGCCGAAGCGATCTTCCTGCCGCTGAATGCGCTCAGGCGCTGCATCGGCGTGCTTGCGCTGCGGCCGACCGATGCGCGCCAGCTCGACATGCCGGAGCAGATGCACCTGGTCGAATCGCTAGTCAACCAGACCGCGATCGCCATGGAACGGGTGCAGCTGGCACAGACTGCGCAGGCAGCCGACATGCAGATCGAATCCGAAAGGCTGCGCAATGTGCTGCTCAGCTCCATCTCGCACGATTTCCGCACGCCGTTGGCCAGCATTATCGGCGCGGCTTCGACTTTGAACGACGATACCGCCGGCACACCGCTCGACTCAGCGCAGCGACGCTCATTGCTGACGACAGTGCTCGACGAAGCGCAGCGCCTGCACAGACTCGTCGACAATCTGCTCGAGCTGACGCGGCTGACGCAAGGCCCGGTCGAGATAAAGCGCCAATGGATTGCGATCGAGGAGGTTGTCGGCAGCGTCTTGCATCGTCTGCGCGGGAAGTTGAGCGATCGCCAAGTCGAAGTCCATCTACCCGCCGATCTGCCTTTGCTGTACGTCGACGAGGTACTGATCGAACAGGTACTCTTCAACCTTGCGGAAAATGCGCAGAAGCACGCGAATGGAAGTGCCATCCGGATCGGCGCGGAAGCGTTTCGCGATGTCGTCGTCGTAAGTGTCCGCGATCACGGGCCTGGGCTGCCTTCCGGCGAGGAAACGCGCGTGTTCGAAAAATTCCACCGTGGCCGCAGCGAGGGCGCGCAGAGCGGTTTTGGCCTCGGCCTGACAATCTGCAAAGTCATTGTCGCTGTGCACGGCGGGAGCATCAGCGCACACAATGCTCCGGACGGCGGCGCCGAATTCCGCTTCACGCTGCCGCGCGATGCGGAGCCGCCAGCGTGAACGCAGTGCCGATGAAGCTGCTCGTAATCGAGGACGATCCGCAGATCCAGCGCTTTCTTTCGGCGGCGCTGAAGGCGCACGGCCACACACTCGACATAGCGGGAACCGGCGCCGAGGGGCTGCGTCTGGCGACGCTGCGACAACCCGATGTCCTGATTGTCGATCTGGGTTTGCCCGACATCTCCGGCCTCGACGTCATTGCGCGACTGCGCGAGTGGTTCAGCCGGCCGATTCTCGTGTTGTCGGCGCGCAGCCAGGAAAACGACAAGATTGCAGCGCTCGATGGCGGCGCCGACGACTACCTGACCAAGCCGTTCGGCATCGGCGAGTTGCTTGCGCGCCTGCGCGTCGCGCAACGTCATCTGGCTGAACGCGATGGCGACGCAACCACGCCGCTCATCGAAGCCGGCGGCTTGTCGATCGATCTCGCCGCGCATCGCGTAAAACGCGACGGCGCCGATGTGCACCTGACGCCGATCGAGTACAAGTTGTTGACCACACTGGCGCATCACCGCGGCAAAGTGCTGACCCATCGCCAACTGCTGCGCGAAGTCTGGGGTGCGGCGCATGTCGAATCACCGCACTATCTGCGTATCTACATGCGCGCCCTGCGCCGCAAAATCGAACCCGACCCGGCCCGGCCCCGCCATCTGCTCACCGAAGTCGGCGTCGGCTACCGATTGATCGACGAAGAAGTCGACAGATGACGATGCGCAAGCTGCGTTTCCCCGTGGAAACCTGAGAAAATCGCCGCATGCCACCTGATATAGGTCCAGTAACGGATTTACTTGCGCAACGCATCGACGCGTTGCTGCCGCAAACCCAGTGCACGCGCTGCGGCTATCCGGCCTGCCTCGCCTACGCGCAGGCGATCGCGTGCGACGCAGCGGATATCGATCAGTGCCCGCCCGGTGGCGCGGCTGGCATAGCCGAACTCGCCGCCCTGCTCGGACGCGAAACCAAGCCGCTCAATCCCGTGCATGGCATCGAGAAGCCCGCGGAAATCGCGATGATCGACGAGGAAGCCTGCATCGGCTGCACCAAGTGCATCCTGGTCTGTCCGGTCGATGCGATCGTGGGCGCGTCGAAGATGATGCACACGATCCTCGAACAGGAATGCAGCGGTTGCGAGTTGTGTATCCCGGCCTGCCCGGTCGACTGCATTGCGATGGTCGAAATCGGCGACAGCCGACTGAATGCGCGACTGGGAGTCCGAACGGAAGCGGCTGCAGGGACGGATGCTTGCGGCGAGACCTCAATGACGCGCGCAACTCAATACCGCCGCCGCTATGAGGCGCGCGAAACGCGACTCGCGCGCGAGCGTGCGGAGCGCAACGCCATCCTTGCCGCGAGAAAAGCCGAAGTGCACGGCGCACCCGGCGCGCGCAGCGCAGTGCTCGATGCGATCGCGCGCGCCAAGGCGAAGAAATCCGGGTCGGTCAACCCATGAACGCAGCCACACGGCATGAGATCTTCGTGCGTCTGCGCGAGGTGAATCCGAAACCGACGAGCGAGCTCGAATACGCCACGCCATTTCAATTGCTGATCGCCGTGATCCTGTCGGCGCAGGCTACCGATGTCGGCGTCAACAAGGCGACGAAAAGACTCTTTCCGGTCGCAGGCACGGCGCAGGCGATACTTGCGCTCGGTGAGGAGAAACTGAAAAGTTACATTTCCAGCATTGGACTTTTCAATGCGAAGGCGAAGAACGTTATCGCAACTTGTCGCATGCTGGTCGAACAGTACGGCGGCGCGGTGCCGCGCACGCGCGCAGCGCTCGAAGCGCTGCCCGGTGTCGGCCGCAAGACCGCGAATGTGGTGCTCAATACGGCATTCGGCGTGCCCACGATCGCGGTCGATACGCATATCTTCCGCGTCGCCAATCGCATCGGCCTGGCCAAGGGCAAGACCGTGCGCGCGGTCGAGGACAAACTCGAAAAAGTCGTGCCGGACGAGTTCAAACAGGATGCGCATCACTGGTTGATCCTGCACGGACGCTACGTGTGCAAGGCACGCAAGCCCGACTGTCCGCAGTGCGTGATCCGCGATCTTTGCGAGTACCGGCACAAGAGCGCATCATAGAAAGTCCAACGAGCGTCAGACGACAAACAGGTCAGCCATGAATATCCAATCGCCCGAACTGAAAACGCGCGGAATCGAGACGAGACGCGTCAATCACTTCATCAACGGCCACGAAATCGCCGGCATGAGTGGACGTTCTGGCGATGTCTTCGATCCCGCGCACGGCAGCGTCGCCGCAAAGGTCGCGCTGGCCAGCACCGAAGAAGTGAACAGCGCGGTCGCGGCGGCGCGCGCGGCATTTCCCGCCTGGAGCGAAACTCCACCGCTGCGGCGCGCACGCGTGCTGTTCGCATTCAAGGCATTGCTCGACGCGCACAAGAACGAATTCGCCGAGTTGCTCACGCGCGAGCACGGCAAAGTGCTGTCGGACGCGATGGGCGAGGTCACGCGCGGCATCGAAGTCGTCGAGTTCGCCTGCGCGGCGCCACAGCTGCTCAAGGGCCAATACAGCGACCAGATCGGCGGCGGCATCGACAACTTCAGCCTGCGCCAACCGCTTGGCGTCGTCGCCGGCATCACCCCGTTCAACTTCCCATTCATGGTGCCCCTGTGGATGGTGCCGATCGCGCTCGCCTGCGGCAACACCTTCGTACTCAAGCCGTCCGAACGCGATCCGTCGGCGTCGAACCTGCTCGCCAAACTGCTCAAGCAGGCAGGCCTGCCGGATGGCGTGTTCAACGTCGTGCACGGCGACAAGATCGCGGTCGACGCGTTGATCGCGCATCCCGATGTCGAGGCGCTGTCGTTTGTCGGCTCGACCCCGATTGCGGAGTATATTTATGCACAAGCCAGCGCGCGAGGTAAACGCGTGCAGGCGCTTGGCGGTGCAAAGAATCATCTCATCGTCATGCCCGACGCCGACCTCGAACAGGCCACCGACGCGTTGATCGGCGCCGGGTACGGTTCGGCCGGCGAGCGCTGCATGGCGATCTCGGTCGCGGTCGCGGTCGGTGATGTCGCCGAAAAGCTGATCGCGAAACTCGTGCCGCGCGTGAAGGCGCTCAAGATCGGCAACGGCCTTGACGCCGGCGTCGAAATGGGTCCATTGGTTACCGGCGTACATCGCGAAAAAGTCACCGGCTATATCGAGTCCGGTGTCGCCGAAGGTGCGACATTGCTCGTCGATGGGCGCGGCCACAGCGTCGCCGGACTCGAAGAGGGTTTCTTCATCGGCGGCTGCCTGTTCGATGACGTGACACCCGACATGAAGATTTATCGCGAAGAAATTTTCGGGCCGGTGCTCAGCATCGTGCGCGTACCCGATTTCGCCAGCGCGGTCGAACTGATCAACGCCCACGAATTCGGCAACGGTGTGTCGTGCTACACCTCGGACGGCGGCGTCGCGCGCGCGTTCGCGCGCCAGATCAAGGTCGGCATGGTCGGCGTCAACGTGCCGATACCAGTACCCATGGCCTGGCATTCGTTCGGCGGCTGGAAGCGCTCGCTGTTCGGCGACCACCACATCTACGGCGAGGAAGGCGTGCGCTTCTACACGCGCTACAAGAGCGTGATGCAGCGCTGGCCGGACAGTATCGCCAAAGGCGCGCAGTTCACCATGCCGGTAGCCCACTGAGACGCTGGAGCGCGCCGCGCTTTTTCAGCACGACGTGCGCAGTTCACGATGCCGGACGCGCACTAGCCGTACGAAAAAACAAAGGCCGGGACAAGCCCGGCCTTTGCGATCCATGGCCGACCCTGGCCTTTGTGTATCCCGCAGGGAATCTTTAGAACTGGAAGCGGGCCCCCGCCACAGTCGCGAAAGTCGACTTGTTCAGGAAACCGTTTGAAAGACCGTTAGATACCTTCGAAGTCTGCGCTCCCGCATATACGTCGAAGCGCTTGGTCAGGCGGTAATCGACACGTGCCGACCAAACGTCCTCGTCACCGCTGCAGGTGCCGAGGCTGTTGTTCGAGCAGCTTACCTTGCCATAAGAGTTCTGGTCGTAGTGGTACCACGCGCCAGTAACGTCCAGATCCTTCGTGATGTTGTACTTCACGCCGAGCCAGGAAATCTTGAGGATCTTGTCGCTAAAGAACGCAGCATTGTTCGTGAAGCTTACCCAGTAGCCACCAAGTCCAGCGAAACCGGGGGCTACAGCCAGCGATGGGTTCGAGTAGTCGATCCGCTCGAAACCACCGGAAGCCTTCCAGGGACCGTTGGTGTACGCAGCCAGCAACTGGTAGCCCTCGTTGTCGGAGACCGTTGCGGCAAGAGAATCAAACGGAACGCCAGCCGTTGCAACCTGCGCAGCGCTGAGAGACCCCAACGAAAGAGCGTCCTTCTTCTTTCCGTACAACGCGTCGACCGAGAAACCAGCGTAGTCGAAACCACCCCCGATCTGCCAGGCTTCGCCGGGGCTCGAATTGGTCTTGCCGAACTGATACAGCGCAGCGAGATGGAACATGTCGTACTTGTAGGTGTACTTCACGGACTCGTCCAGGCGCGCATCTTCCGTGTCGCCAAAGCCGCCGGCCACGCCGGAGTAACCGATGATCGACAGCGCGTACGAGCCATTCATCGGATCGTACTTGACGATGTTGTCGAGGGACACCGCATTCTGGCGCCCTAACGTGAGCGTTCCGTAATCCTTCGAACTGAAGCCAGCGTTTGCACCGCGGGCGAACACCTGTCCGGCAAGACTGCCGTCGCCTCCCGACTTCTGGTTGGCGAGAGCGACACCGTTGTTCCCGATAAGACTCTTGGGGGCATCAGAGAGTGCGCCCGATGTCGGCTGGAAACCTATCTCGACATTGGCGATGAAAGAGAACTCGTCGTTGAGCGCCTCTTTCGCGCGCGCACCGATGCGCGACTGGGTCATTGGGTTGGAGACGATGCCCGAAACGGATTTGTTGCTGTTCTTCGAAATCAGCCATTCCGCACCGGGATACCACGAGTCCGTATACGGTGTGCCGTGGTTCTGATACGCCACACCGACGTCAATGGCACCGTAAAGCGTAATACCGTTCCAGGTAAGACTGGTGTCGTCGGCGGCTTTCGCGACGTTGGCAAGGCTCGCGCCGGCGATGCCGGCAACAACGGCCATCGCAAGCATCGACTTTCTATTTGGAGAGTTATTCATGAATTTCACCTCGGGGTGGGATGTTGGACTTGGTATGTGATGCGGCGATGATCTTCCTGCTGCGATCGTTCCATGACGCAAGGCAGTCTGTGCGAAGCACGCATGTTAGAAATTCATTCTGATAGTTACTTTACCGACTATCCGATACCGATGCTGCTTGCGTTGCAACACGATCATGGAATCAACCACCGGAGCCCTCTTCCTGTGCATTTTGGTGCGCAGAATCGCAGTTAGCAGGCCGCGCACCTATTGGACTTAGGTACTAGCTTGCCGAGATTCTATTTTGTCCGCACAGGCCCTGGGATTCAGTGGGGATCATTGTCTTGCCGCACCGGCCTTTCTGATGTTCGTGGCCTACCGCGGCTACAGCGTGATCCTGTTCACGCCGGTCGCGGCCATGGCCGCCGTCCTGGGCTGACCTGAGTAGCCGCTTCTGTAACCGAGACGTCATGCGCGGCGCCTAGGCTTGCGGTTTTGTTACCGCTGCGCTGGAGAAGCCCATGCACATAGCTCGTCATCGCAAGACCCCTCTTGCCGTTCTGCTCGCCGCCTGTCTTTGCACGACCGCTTTTGCGGCAGGCGGCGGCTTTTCCTCGCTCGAAGAGCGCATGTCGTACAAGGAATTCACGGAATACGGGCTGGACAAGCTGGCGCCGGAGCAATTGCGCGGCCTCAACGAGTGGTTGCGCAACCACGGCTCGGGGAGCAGCAGCGTCGCGGCCGTCGCGTACCCGTCGTCAACGCCGCAGGCGTCCGAAGCCACGCCACCACAGATCGTCAGCCGCCTCGCCGACGATTTCAACGGCTGGCACCAGGGTACGATCCTGACGCTTGAGAATGGGCAGCACTGGGAAGTGCGCGACGACGATACCGTCTACGCGCACGACGCTAGCCACCCGCGCGTGACTATCGAGCAGGGGGGGATCATCGGCGGCTGGCGCCTCACGCTCGAAGGCCACAACGATATCGCCCACGTCGTGCCCGTCTCACCGAAATAGCGATCGCAGATCCAGCGGTTCGCGCATTCGCAGCTGACGCGGGACAAAAGCAAAACGGCGGACCGAAGTCCGCCGTTTTTTCTTGCCCGTCCGTCGCCTGCCTTGGCTTAGAACTTCACTTCGGCCCAGAGACCGATTTCATCGCTCTTCGTGTTGGTCGTGCTGAGAGCGTTCTTGAGCGTATCGTGTTTGTACACGCCGGCAATCTTGATGCCTTTGCGCGGCACGAATTCCAAACCCAGGTACTCATACTGCTCTTTCAGCGACGGTACGGTGTCCTGATTCGGCTCGGTATGATCGTAACGGGCGAATACGGCCCAGTCCTTGGTGAAGGAGAACCAGCCCCACGCGGAATATCCTTCCGACGAGTCCTTCAGCGGCGATCCCGTCGCTGCCGTATAGACGATGTTGTTCTTGTTGTTCGACGCGGAAAAGTACTCGGCGCCGAGGCGCAAGTCGGACGTGTTGTACGCGGCAACCGCGTCGAAGCGCGTGAACGTGCGCGTGTCCGACGTCGATGCGAGATTTGCCACGTCCTTGCCCAATTCACCGCTGTATCCACCAACCGCGAGCATCAGACCCGGCAGCGGCTGGATGCCGACGCGGCCTTCGAAGTCGACCGAGTTGGAACGGGTCGGGTTCTTGTAGCCGGCACCGTTGGTCACTGCGGCGTTGTAGTTCCAGAAATTGCCGGCACCGGTGCCGAGAACGTGGATACCCCAATCAGCGGAATTGCCGAAGCCCGATTTGTCGACGAGCGAATTCTCGACGTAGCGCAAACCCGAAAGTCCGTCGACGAACCCGATCCAAGGTTGGTCGTCCGAACCGATGCGCACCGCGAATTCGTTCAACCACTTCGCCTGCAGCCATGCCTTCTTGATGAACAGCTGCGTTTCGGAATCGGCGCTGACATAGTTGAAATCGGTCGTGATGTTGGCCGACCAGAAATCGTCGAACTTGTGATCGATCGTGAGATAGCCACGTTTCACATCGAGGCCGGTGCCAGCCGCGGCCGTGTCCTTGCCTAACGCGGTCTGATCCAGATGGGTGAAATCGATGAACAGGACGCCGCCGGCAACGGTGTTGACGTCCGCGTGAGCGGCGGCGGAGAAACCACCGAGCGCGACGACGAGTGCCGCCGCGATAAGATTCTGGCGCATTGCAATACTCCTACGAGGTTTGAAAAACTGACGGACAGCCCGACCCCGGGGCCGTCGCCAAGAAATCGTTAAAGCGTCAGGGCGCGCAGCTTGACGCCAGGAGGTTGCAATTTGATGTAAGAAATATTGAAGAAATATTGCATCGCTCTCGGGCACGCCTTGCCCGCAGGTACCATGTGCTCGAAATTTCGCACGTAGAGACCTGCACTGATCCATCCGCATCGCGGATACCCAAGGAAAAGGTCAGGATAGACCCGGCCCCTTTTACGAAGCTCGATCAGAACTGGAAGCGAACGCCGACCGTTGGATCGACATTGGACGTGAACAAGAATCCGTTCGAGAGGCCGTCCGACACCTTCGAATAGGCTGCGCCCGCATAGACATCGACACGCTTCGTCAGGCGATAGTCGAGGCGCAGCGAAAACACGTTCTCGTTGCCGCTGCAGTTTGCCGCGGCCTTGATCGAGCACTTGGTTGCGCCGTACGCATTCTGCTCGTAATGGTAGTAGGCGCCGGAAACGTCGAGCTTGGGTGTGATCAGATATTTCAGGCCGATCCACGACACTTCGAACACCTTAGGATGCGCAAACGCGGTGTTGTTGGTTGCGCTGATGTAGTAACCGCCGAGGCCGGAGAATCCGGCGGCGACGGGCAGCGATGGGTTTTCGAACTTGATGTGCTCGTAACCACCCGACACCTTGAACGGCCCCGCCGTATAGGCCGCGCTCAACGTGTAGGACGTGTTGTCCGAGATCGTCGCCGACAACGAATCTTGCGGCAGCGTCTTTATCTGCGTGGCGTTCAACGACGCGAGCGAAATCGAATCCTTCTTGTGCGCATAAACGCTGTCGATCGACAAACCTTGGTAGTCGATGCCGACATTGCCCTGCCACGCCTCGCCCGGGCTGCTGTCCGACTTGCCGAACTGATACAGCGCACCAACATGGAACAGTTCGTACTTGTAGAGATACTTCAGCGTATCGTCGAGCCGCGCGTTTTCGGTATTGCCACCGCCGCTCGCGATGCCCGAGTAGCCGATCAGCGAGAACGCGTAGGAGCTGTTCATCGGATCGAATTTGCCGATGTTGTCGAGCAGGAAGGTGCTGTTGCGTCCGACCGTCAGCGTACCCAGCTGCTTCGAGCTGAACCCCGCATAGGCGACGCCGTTGAACAGTTGGCCTGCGCGCGACGAATCCGAGCCGGATTTCTGGCTGGTCTGCGCCACGCCGTTGTTGTTGATCAGCGACGCCGGGCCGTCGGCGAGCTTGCCGGAGATCGGATTGAATCCCATCTCGGCGTTGAAGATGAAATCGAAGTCGGCGGCGACTTTTTCCTTGCCGCGCAGTCCGAGGCGCGATTGGCTGAGGCCGCCCGGCGTGATCGTCGTGATCGACCTGTTGCTCGCTTTCGAAATCAGAAACAACTCGCCCTGAGCCCAGTCCTGGCTGAGCGGCGCGCCGTGCTGCTCGTGCGACACGGCAACGTCTACGATGCCGTACAGGGTGATGCCGTTCCAAGTCAGCGCGGGATCATCGGCCGCAAATGAGGACAGCGAAACGCAGCCCAACGCCACCGCGGTCACGAGAGAGCGTAGCGGCAGGCTTGCCTTGTTCCCTTTGCAGCGAATGCGCTGAAGCGGGTGTGAAAACTTGATCATCTATTGATTCCTCGAGCGGACCTGGCCGCAAGCATGATTGGCCGTTATCGATATAGTCAAATAACTATATCGATAGTGCACCACAACTTGTTTCATTGCGAAATGCTGCACTGCACACAAAGCCGAATGAGCCCGGCAGACGAATTATTAATGTCCGCGGGACTAATCTCGTGTGAGTTTGCGGACTTGGGTCATGCCCGTGAGGCACGCCTTGGCGCACACCGCCAACGGCTCGTCGCATCGATGTAAGCTTTTTCACTCTATATCTGTCATATCCGCAACGCGTGTAATTGCGCGTGTTCCCGATGTACCGGTTTTGAATGCGGTACAGCGGTGAAGGCTTAGCCTCGGGGGAGGTGCCGCGTTCTACAGATGCTTTACGTCACTTCCATATGGCCGGATGAAAGAATGCCGCCCGGCGGCAATCCTGTGCGGGACCAAATCCCGCTTTTTCAACCACGGAGAAAATCTCATGTCGAACAAAATCGTCAAACCCCTCGCAATCGCCATCGGCAGCACTCTGATCGGCTCGCTCTCACTCGCCCAGATCGCCGCGGCGAATCCGTCGTTCCACATCGCCAGCCTCACCTCGGGCTATGCGCTCGCCGTTGCCGGCGAAGGCAAATGCGGCGAAGGCAGATGCTCGGTCGCCAAGATGGCCAAGCCCGGCGAAACCGCCGTGACCAAGGAAGAAGCCATGGCGCACGGTTTCAGCGAGAGCCAGTTCAAGGCCTGGGACAAGGACAGCGACGGCAAGCTCGAAGCAAACGAGTTGGCCGCGATGCATGCCATCGTCGACACACAGAAGAAAGGCAAGGAAGGTTCCTGCTCGGCCGACAAGAAGGGCAAGGAAGGCTCCTGCAGTAGCCACTAGGATGCAGCAGCGTCCCGCCTTGAACGGCGCCGGACTCGGCCTGCGGCGGGCCCTTCTGGGTCCGCTGCAGGATTCTCCGGATGCGGCGATCGATTTTTTCGAAGCCGCGCCGGAAAACTGGATCAATGTCGGCGGAAAATTCGGCAAGATCTTCCGTTCCTTCACCGAGCGCTATCCGTTCGTCTGTCATGGTTTGTCGCTATCGCTCGGCGGCCCCGCGGCGCTCGACGAAACCCTGCTGCGGAAGATTCGCCGCCTGCTCGACGAACATCAGATCCGCATCTACAGCGAACATCTGTCGTACTGCGCGGACGATGCGCATTTGTACGATCTGCTGCCGATTCCATTCACCGAGGAAGCCGTCGACTGGGTCGCAGCGCGCATTCGCCGCGCGCAGGATATTCTCGGCCGACGTATCGCGGTGGAGAACGTCTCCTACTACGCCGCGCCGGGTCAGCAGATGCGCGAGATCGACTTCACCAACGCGGTGCTGGCCGCGGCGGACTGCGAACTTCTGCTCGACGTGAACAATATCTACGTCAACAGCGTGAACCACCGCTACGACGCGAAAGCCTTCCTCGATGCGTTGCCGGCTGAACGTGTCGCCTACATCCATATCGCCGGCCACTACAACGAGGCGCCCGACCTGATCGTCGACAGCCACGCAGCCGCGGTGATCGATCCGGTCTGGGATCTGCTCGATCACGCCTATGCGCGCTGCGGCGTGCTGCCGACCCTGCTCGAACGCGATTTTCGTTTTCCGCCATTGGGCGAACTGGTCGGCGAACTCGACCATATCCGCGAGATCCAGGCGCGGCACGGTATCGGCGAAGAACGACATGCACGCCGCGCCTGAATCCAGCACGACGCAGCGGCTGCAATACGCCTTCACCGCACACCTGCGCGACCCGATGCATGCGCCCGCGCCTGACGGCATCGAAGACCGCCGCATGGGAATCTATCGCGACCTCGTGTTTGCGAATATCGAAAGCTTTATTTCTTCCAATTTTCCAGTTATTCGCAGTTTATACAATGATACGCAATGGGATGCGCTCGCTCGCGAGTTCCTGCGCGAGCATCGTTGCCATACGCCGTTGTTTCCCGAATTCGGCCGCGAGTTCCTGCGCTATCTGGAAGCGCGCCAGGAGCAGGGGCGCGGCGATCCGCCGTTCCTCGTCGAACTGGCGCACTACGAATGGGCGGAACTGGCGCTGTCGCTGGACGAATCCGACATCGCGTCCGTACCCCACGATCCGCACGGCGATCCCGTGAACGGCGTACCCGTGATTTCGCCTCTCGCCTGTGTGCTCGGCTATCGCTTCCCGGTACAACATATCCGTGCCGAATTCCGTCCCGACCAGGCACCCGCCGAACCGACCCTGTTGCTGCTGGTGCGTGGCCGCGACGATCAGGTGCGTTTCCACGAGATCAATGCGCTGAGCGCGATGCTGATCGAACGTCTGCAGGCGAATGCCGACCGCAGCGGGACACAATGCCTGGACGACGTGCTCGCCCAGTTCGACGCGGGTGTCGCGCACGACCTGCGCGCAGCCGGCGTTTCGATGCTGGTTGACTTGAAAGCACGCGAGGCGATACTTGGCACTCGCGTGTAGCGAGTTGCCATGTCCACACCTGAGCCAGAAGCTCCCGCACAAGTCGAACCGCTGCGCACAAACCTGCGCCGCAACGCCGTCGCCTTGATCAGTCTTACGGTCGCGCTGTTCAGCACGAGCTACAACACCTGGCGCAACCAGGCCACGGAAGCGCATCGCAATGTGCGCGAAGCCTCGTTCCGGCTGATCGAGGAAGCCGGCGGACTGGCGCAGGTGATGCAGCACCGCTACTACGGCGGCGACCACAGTCAGATGAACTGGATCGAAGGCTGGGGCAAGGCCACCCTGATCCGCGATATGGCGCCGCTCGTGTCACCGGCCGTGCAGAAGCGCGCCGATACCGTGTTCGCGACCTGGAAGGAGTGCGCGGGCGATCTCGAAACCGGCCAGGGCGATTCCGCGCAGCGCATCGAGAAGACCCTCGACGACTTGAATGGCGAGATCAGAAACGAATTGCTTGCGCTGCATTGAACAGTCGCACATCGACGTTGTGAGCGACGGCGGCGGCAGTTATGCTCAACGCATGGCCGCACCCGCACTCAGCAACGCGCACTCGATCAAATTCGCCGAACGTTTCCGCGGGTTTCTGCCCGTCGCCGTCGACGTCGAAACCGGCGGCTTCGACAACGAACGCGATGCGCTGCTGGAAATCGCCGCCGTGATCGTGCGCATGGATGAGGCGGGTCTGGTGCATCCCGATCCGGTCGTGTCCACGCATGTCGTACCGTTTCCCGGCGCGAATATCGACCCGCGCTCGCTCGAAATCACCGGTATCGATCCGACCCATCCGTTTCGCGGCGCCGTTGAGGAACGCGAAGCGCTCGAACTGATCTTCAAGCCGATCCGCAAGGCGCTGCGCGACGCCGAATGCCAGCGTGCCGTGCTGGTCGGCCACAACGCCTCGTTCGATCTGGGCTTCCTCAATGCCGCGATCCGCCGCACCGGATACAAGCGCAGCCCGTTTCACCTGTTCAGTTGTTTCGACACCGCAACGCTCGGCGGACTCGCCTACGGCCAGACGGTGCTGAGCCGCGCGGTGCAGGCAGCGGGTTTCGACTGGAACGAGAGCGAGGCGCACTCGGCGGTGTACGACGCCGAGCGCACGGCCCTGCTGTTCTGCGACATCGTCAACCGCTGGAAGACGATGAGCGATGCCTGGCAGGCGCAAACCGGCGCGGCTGCGTAGCGAGCCTCTGAATAAGCTACTGCGCTAGACATCTTGCGCGCCGGCGGTGCTCGGAATCCTCATTTACTTCTCCGTAAACTCCGGTTCCTGCGCTCCGGCGACGCACAAGCTGCCGTCGCTCGCTACGCTTATTCAGAGGCTCCATAGCTTTGGTTTTATCTTTTTTAAACGCCGCATCGAATAAGATTCGCTCCATGCCCATCTACGAATACGCCGCCGTTGCCCAAGGTTGCGCCTATTGCACAGCGCATTTCGATCTGCGGCAGAAGCTCGACGAAGCGGAATTGACCGCCTGCCCGCAATGCGGTGCGCCGGTGCAACGCGTGCTCAGCGCAGCGGGAGTCGCGATCGGCAATGCGCATGTGCTCAAGGAAAGCAACGTCGAGAAGAAAGGCTTCACCCAGTACCGCCGCGCCGGCAACGGCGTATACGAGAAAACCGCGGGCAAGGGACCGAAGTTCATCAGCGGCGATTGACGTTTAGGCGCAGCCGGCAATCATCTGTCATTCCGGCGGGGAATGACGAGCAAGAAATTACCTGATTCCCTCAGTACTCAATACAGCCTCCGGAGTTTGGAATGCGTCATCCTGCACTTCTTTCGCTCGCCTGTGCAGTCTTGATCGCCGCATCTGGGCTCATCGGACCGGCAGCTGCAGCGGACTCGACCAACACACTCACTTATCCCGTCGCAAAAAAGGGATCGCAGGTCGACAACTACCACGGCACCCAAGTCGCCGATCCCTATCGCTGGCTGGAGACGATCGATGCGCCGGATACACGCGCGTGGATCGAAGCCGAGAACAAGCTCTCGTCCGCGTATCTCGCACAGATCCCCGGTCGCGACCGGCTCAAGCAGCGCCTGACTGAACTGTGGAATTTCGAACGCTACAGCCCGCCGCAACTGCGCGGCGGCAAGTATTTCTACACGCGCAACGACGGGTTGCAGAATCAGGCCGTGCTCTACGTCGCCGATGCGCTCGACGCCACGCCGCGCGTGCTGCTCGATCCGAACGCGTTGTCCGCCGACGGCACCGTGGCCCTGAAGAGTTATTCGATCAGCGAGGATGGCAAATACCTGGCCTACGGCCTGTCCTCTGGCGGCTCGGACTGGGAAGAATGGCATGTGCTCGACGTCGACACCGGCAAGGCGACCGGCGACGTGCTCAAGTGGGTCAAGTTTTCGACCGCGAGCTGGCGTCGCGACGGCACCGGCTTCTTCTACAGCTGCTACGACGAACCCAAAGCAGAGGCGCTCAAGGCCGCGAACAAATTTCAGAAACTGTACTTTCATCGACTAGGCGACGATCAGGCGGACGATGAGCTGTTTCACGAGGACAAGGACCAGCCCGACTGGCGCTTCAACGGCGAGGTCAGCGACGACGGCCACTGGCTCGTGATCAGCGTGAACCGCAGCACCGAACCGAAGAATCTCGTGCTCTATCGCGATCTGGCCAAGCGCCACGAGGAGAAGCAGCCGAAGGCGCCGCGGATAACCACAGCGCAGGGGCCAGGACCGAAGGTCGGCGGCAAGCGTGCGCAGAAACAGCCCAGGAAGCACGTGCTGACGCCAGTCGAAACGCTGATCGGCGACTGGAACGCGAGTTACGAATTTCTCGGCAACTCCAAGAACGTGCTGTATTTCCTGACCGATCTCGACGCGCCACGCTATCGCATCGTGGCGATCGACCTCAATAATCCGGACAAGGCACACTGGAAAGAGATCGTCGCGGAAGGCAAGGACACCCTGCAAAGCGCGCGCATCGTCAATCACAAGATCGTCGCCACCTACATGAAGGATGCGCACAGCGAGGTGCGTCTGTTCGACGAAAAGGGTGCGGCGCTCGGCGAGATCGCCCTGCCCGGCATCGGCACGGCCTCGGGCTTCAGCGGACGCACGGACGATGCGGAGACTTTTTATACATTTTCCAGTTATACGACGCCGCCCAGCGTCTATCGCTATGACCTATCGCTGTTTCACGGCGGCGTGTTGCGTACGCCCAAGGTCGCCTTCGATCCGGCGCAGTACGAAACGCAGCAGATTTTCTACACCAGCCGCGATGGCACGCGCGTACCGATGTTTATCACCGCGAAGAAAGGCATGGCTCACAACGGCGCTAATTCAACGATTCTCTACGGCTACGGTGGCTTCAATATTCCCGTACAGCCCGCGTTTTCTCCTGCGGTCGCCACATGGCTCGATCTGGGCGGCGTCTACGCGGTGGCGAATCTGCGCGGCGGCGGCGAATACGGCCGCGATTGGCACGAGGCCGGAATCAAGACGCACAAGCAGAATGTGTTCGACGACTTTATCGGCGCAGCCGAGTGCTTGATCAAGGAGAAGGTTACTTCTGAGCAGAAGCTGGTGATTCGTGGCGGCTCCAACGGCGGTCTGCTCGTCGCCGCGGTCGAACTGCAGCGCCCCGACCTGTTCGCCGCGGCGATCCCGCAGGTCGGCGTGCTCGACATGCTGCGCTTCCGCGACTTCACGATCGGCAAGGCCTGGGAATCGGACTACGGTTCGGTCGACGATGCCGACGAATTCAAGGCGCTGTACGCCTATTCGCCACTGCACAACGTCAAGTCTGGCATCGACTATCCGGCGACCCTGATCCTGACCGGCGATCACGACGACCGCGTATTCCCGGCGCACAGCTTCAAGTTCGCCGCCACGCTGCAGGCCGCCGACCCGCACGGCAGACCCGCGCTGATCCGCATCGAAACCCGTGCCGGGCACGGTCAGGGCAAGCCAACCTCAATGCAGATCGACGAGATTACCGATGTTTATTTGTTTATTCTCAAGGCGCTCGGCCAGACATCCTGAACGGGACTATTATTGAAAGCCCAGCGACATCAACGCGAGACATCCCCGCGTCTCGCCTCAAGCGGAGCCAGCCATGATCTACAACAGCATTCTGGAAACCATCGGTCGCACGCCGATCGTGCGCATCAATCGTCTCGCACCCGCGGGCGTGGAAATGTACGTCAAGGTCGAGGCGTTCAATCCGATGTCCTCGGTGAAAGACCGCCTCGCGATCGGCATCATCCTCGACGCCGAAGCCCGCGGCGCGCTCAAGCCCGGCCAGACTGTGGTCGAGGCCACCTCGGGCAATACCGGCATCGCGCTCGCGATGGTGTGCGCGGTCAAGGGTTATCCGTTCGTCGCCTTCATGACGGAAACCTTCTCGGTCGAGCGGCGCAAACTCATGCGTGCATTCGGCGCGAAAGTGATCCTGACGGCCGCTGCGGAGCGTGGCGCCGGCATGGTCAAGCGCGCCAAGGAATACGCCGACAAGCATGGCGCCTTCCTCGCGCGGCAGTTCGAGAACGAGGCGAATCCCTCGTATCACCGCAACACCACCGGCCCGGAAATCGTGCAGGACTTTGCGGGCAAGCGCCTGGACTGGTTTGTCACCGGCTGGGGCACGGGCGGCACGCTGACCGGTGCCGGCGAAATCATCCGCCTCGCGCGGCCCGACGTGAAAATCGTGCTGACCGAACCGGCGACCGCCGCGCTCGTGTCCGGTCATGAGTGGAAGCCGCACAAGATCCAGGGCTGGACGCCCGACTTCGTTCCGGCTGTGCTCAACCGCAACGTGCCGCATCAGATCGTTCCGGTCGACGAGATGCTCGCGCGCGACACCGCGCGCGCGCTGGCGAAGAGCGAAGGCATTTTCTGCGGCATTTCCTCGGGCGGCACGTTCGCTGCAGCACTCGAAGTCGCCAAGCAGGCCAAGCCGGGCGATGTGATTCTGGCGATGCTGCCGGATACCGGCGAGCGCTATCTGACGACGATCCTGTTCGAAGGAATCAACGAAGGCACCGACGAGGAATAACCGCCGGCGTCAGCCGAGCAAGGCATGCGCCCGCACGCGCTGCAGCTCATCGCGCACGCGTGCGGCTTCCTCGAACTGCAGGTCCTGTGCATGTTTGTACATCTGCGCTTCGAGCTTCTTCAGCTTGGCCGCTAGTTGCGCAGGTGAGAGCAAGCTGTAGTCCACGGTGGGCTCGGCCACGCGGCGCAAACCGTTGGCGCCGCGCCCGCGCGCGCCCTGTGCGTCGGCATCCGCGTCGTCGCGCGCGCCTTCCATGATGTCCATGATCTTGCGTACGATCGAGGTCGGCGTGATGCCGTGTTCGAGGTTGTATTCGATCTGCTTCTGCCGGCGCCGATCGGTTTCGTCCATCGCGCGGCGCATCGAATCGGTCACGCGATCCGCGTAGAGAATCGCCTTGCCGCGCACGTTGCGCGCCACGCGGCCGATGGTCTGGATCAGCGATCCGGTCGAACGCAGGAAGCCTTCCTTGTCCGCATCCAGAATGCCGACCAGCGACACCTCGGGCATGTCCAGACCTTCGCGCAGCAGGTTGATGCCGACCAGCACATCGAACTTGCCCAGGCGCAGATCGCGCAGGATTTCCACGCGCTCGACCGTTTCGATATCCGAATGCAGATAGCGCACGCGCACGCCGTGCTCTTCGAGATAGTCGGTCAGGTTCTCCGACATGCGCTTGGTCAGCGTGGTGACCAGCACGCGGTCGCCCATCTTCACGCGTGCGTGAATTTCGCTGAGCAGATCGTCGACCTGGGTGCGCACCGGACGCACTTCGACCTCCGGATCGATGAGTCCGGTCGGCCGCACGACGAGTTCGACGATGCTGTTCTGCGAGTGCTCGATCTCGTAGCGCGACGGCGTCGCCGAGACGAAGATCGAGCGCGGCGCGCGCTGCTCCCACTCGTCGAATTTCAGCGGGCGGTTATCGAGCGCGGACGGCAGGCGGAAGCCGAATTCGACCAGGGTTTCCTTGCGCGAACGGTCGCCTTTGTACATCGCCCCGAGCTGCGGAATCGTCACGTGCGATTCGTCGACGACCAGCAGCGAATCCGGCGGCAGGTAGTCGAACAAGGTCGGCGGCGGCTCGCCCGGCTTGCGTCCGGTCAGATGGCGCGAATAGTTTTCGATGCCCTGGCAGTAGCCGATTTCCGCCATCATCTCGATATCGAACTGGGTGCGCTGTTGCAAACGCTGCGCCTCGACCAGTTTGTTCGCTTTGTATAATTGTTCCAGGCGTTCCTTGAGCTCAACCTTGATCGTCTCGACCGCATCGAGTACGGTGCGCCGCGTGGTTACGTAATGCGAGCTCGGATACACGACATAGCGCGGCACCTTGCGCAGAATCGCGCCGGTCAGCGGATCGAAGACCGCAAGATTCTCGATCTCGCCGTCGAACAATTCGATGCGCAGCGCATCGGTTTCGCTTTCGGCTGGGAACACGTCGATCACGTCGCCGCGCACGCGGAAGCTGCCGCGATGCAGTTCGTAATCGCCACGCTCGTATTGCAGTTCGGTCAGATGGCGAATCAGTTCGCGCTGGTCCACGCGCTCACCTCGCGCGAGAATCAAACGCATGGACAAATAATCTTCCGGGTCCCCAAGACCATAAATCGCCGACACCGTCGCCACGATCAGCGCATCGGGCCGCGACAGCAGCGCTTTGGTCGCCGCCAGGCGCATCTGCTCGATATGTTCGTTGATGCTGGAATCTTTTTCGATGAACGTGTCGCTGGCGACCACGTAGGCTTCGGGCTGGTAGTAGTCGTAGTAACTGACGAAATACTCCACCGCATTGTGCGGAAAGAATTCCTTGAACTCGCCGTAGAGCTGCGCGGCCAGTGTCTTGTTCGGCGCGAGCACCAGCGTCGGCTTCTGCACCGCCTGCACCACGTTGGCGATCGTGAAAGTCTTGCCCGAGCCGGTCACACCGAGCAGGGTCTGGTGCGCGAGGCCCGCATCGAAACCCTCGATGAGCCGACGAATCGCATCGGGCTGATCGCCAGCGGGCTGGAACGGTGACACCAACTCGAATCGATCGGCGGCCATCTTGCTCATGTGCTGGGTGCGCGAATAACTTGCAAGTATAACGCGACGCGCTGGTCCGACCTGTGTGCGTCACGCTCTGCCACATGGCATATCGGCATTACTTGTACGGCCTATTTCATGTCTTTTTGCCGATCTCGACGTAGGCCGCGCAACGCGGTCGCTTGCATCGATGAAACCGCTTACTCAGAAGTCAGTAAACAGCACGACCTAGATCGCTGTTTCCCCTCTCCCCTTGCGGGAGAGGGTGGCGCGTAGCGCCGGGAGAGGGGAAGGCGCAGCAGGCGCCTGCTGCGCAGGCGTCACCCTCTCCCCAACCCCCCATCAAGGGGGGAGGGGCTCATTCCCACATCAGCAAACCGCACCGCATCGATCCGCCTGTTCCCTTACTTCCTGACCAGCCTGTAAATTACGCCGATGAATCGCAGACTCTTCCTTCGCCAAGGCGGCATGCTCGGCGCTTCGCTGCTCGCTGCCTCGCCGCTCGCGCTGCTTTCCGGCTGCGCGACCACTCCATCAACCCGTTCGCTGCGTCGAGACTACATCGCGCCCGATACGTCCTTTGTTGGCAGCGCCTGCGGCTTGCCGCCGGTTCGCGTATCTGCAGATCGCGAAATTCGCACGGTGGTCGGCCTGCGGCCGTATCGACCATCCGGCTTCGTCGTGCGCGCGGAAAAGCTCGGCGAAACGCTGGTCGTACACAACTACGGGCACGGCGGCGCGGGCATCACGCTGTCGTGGGGTACCGCCAAGCTCGCGGTCGATATCGGTGCGCCGGGACACAGTGGACGCGTCGCGGTGCTCGGCTGCGGCGCGGTCGGTCTGGCAACTGCACGCTTGCTGCAGGAGGCGGGCTTTGCGGTGATCATTTACGCGAAAAACCTGCCGCCGGAAACCACGTCCAATATCGCCGGCGGCCAGTGGTTCCCGGCCTTCCTCTCGGATCCGGCCAAACGCACCGACGCATTCAACCGGCAACTGCTCGCCGCCGCCGACTACGCCTATCGCCGCTACCAACTCATGGTCGGGCCGCGCTTCGGCGTACGCTGGATGCGCAACTATTTCCTGCGCAACAGCGAATTCGCGGAGACCGGCTACATCGGCGAGCAAAGCGTGCTGCGTTCGATGATGCCCGAGTACCGCGACCTTGCGCCTGACGAACACCCGTTCAGCGGCTACAAGTACGTGCGCCAGTTCGACACGATGATCATCGAACCGCCGGTTTATCTCAGCGCCATGCTCGACGAGTTCCACATCGCCGGCGGCGCGATCGTCGTGCGCGAAATCGCCGACCGCGCGCAGATCGAGGCGCTACCCGAGAAACTCGTGTTCAACTGCACCGGCCTCGGCGCCAAGGCCTTGTTCGACGACGAGGAACTAACCCCGGTCAAAGGACAACTGACCATTCTGCTGCCGCAGCCGGAAGTGCAATACGCCGTTTGTCCCGGCGATCTGTACATGTTCCCGCGCTCCGACGGCATCGTCCTAGGCGGAACCCACGAAGAAGGCGTGTGGTCGCTCGAACCCGATCTGGTCCGCAAGCAGCAGATTCTGTCTGCGCACCAGGCGTTTTTTGGGTCGTTTAGAAGCTGTTGAGGGCCGGACCAGCGCGTTGAAAACACGACAGAAACCCACAGTCGCACTTGACGCGCCCGCCATTGTCCCAGAAAATAGGCGGCTCGCTTATGCGATTCCCCGATAGCTCAGTCGGTAGAGCAAGTGACTGTTAATCACTGGGTCGGCGGTTCGAGTCCGTCTCGGGGAGCCACTTCCGAAAGGCCGCATGGATTCCATCCTGCGGCCTTTTTGTCTTTTCGTCTACATATCTAGCTGGCGACACCCCTTTCCGGAACTCGGAGCGTAACGATGGAACTTGGCATGATCGGCCTCGGCCGCATGGGCGCGAACATGGCGCAGCGTCTGGTTCGCGGTGGGCATCGCGTGGTCGGTTTCGATTTCAGCGCGGACAGCCGAGTGCTAGCAGGGAAAAACGGCATCGAGCCGGTTGCCGCGTTGGCGGAAGCCGTCGCCGCGCTGAAGGCACCGCGCGTGCTGTGGCTGATGGTGCCGGCGGGCGCGCCGGTCGACTCCACGATCGAAAATCTGCTGCCGCTGCTCAGTGCGTGCGACACGCTGATCGACGGCGGCAATTCACTCTACAAGGACACGTTGCGGCGCGCGAAACTGCTTGCCGAACACAAAATCCACTACGTCGATTGCGGCACCAGCGGCGGCGTCTGGGGTCTGCAGGAAGGCTATAGCCTGATGATCGGCGGCGACGAGCAAGCCGTGCAGCGCCTACAACCGATCTTCGCCACGCTGGCGCCTGCGGCGGATCGCGGCTGGGGTCGCGTCGGGCCGGTCGGCTCGGGGCACTTCACCAAGATGATCCACAACGGCATCGAATACGGTTTGATGCAGGCCTACGCCGAAGGGTTTTCGATACTGCAGCATAAGCAGGAATTCGCGCTGGATCTGGCGCAGATCGCGCAGATCTGGCGGCACGGCAGCGTGGTGCGCTCCTGGCTGCTCGATCTGACCGCCGATGCGCTGGGAAAAAATCCGACGATGCACGGCATCGCGCCGTTCGTCGCCGATTCCGGCGAAGGCCGCTGGACACTATCGGAGGCGATCGAGCTCGGCGTCTCCACGCCGGTGATCGCGCAGTCCCTGCTCGAACGCCTGCGCTCGCGCGACAAGGATTCGTTCGCCGACAAACTGCTCGCGGCGATGCGCAATCAGTTTGGCGGGCATGAGGTCAAGAAGGAGTAAGCGTACTGTGCAATGCATTTCTGCCTCGCCCTCGCGGGGCTCAAAGCGCGCCCTTCCGGCTGCCGCCACCTTCCCCCGCAAGCGGAGGAAGGATTCACATTGCGATGTTTCGATTTTTCCCTTCCCCTGCGCAGCGGGGGAAGGTGCCGAAGGCGGAAGGGGGCGAGCCCCCGATCGAATGTTTCAGTCCGTCACTCAGCCAGCGCCAATCGTTTTGTCGACGACGCTCTGCGCCTCGCTGAGAATGCGTTTCAGGTGCGCATCATCGATGAAACTTTCCGCATAGATCTTGTAGATGTCTTCGGTGCCTGACGGACGCGCGGCGAACCAGCCGTTTTCCGCCATGACCTTGATGCCGCCGATGCGGCCGTTGTTGCCCGGGGCGCGGTCGAGCACGTGCTGCACCTTTTCGCCCGCCAGCTCGGTGATCTGGATTTTCTCCGGCGTGAGTTGCGACAGCTTTTTCTTCTGCTCGGTATTCGCGCGCGCATCGACGCGGCTGGATTTCGGCTCGCCGAGCACCTGCGTGAGATCACGGTAGTACTCACCCGGATCGCGGCCGCTGCGCGCGGTGATCTCGGCGGAAAGCAGCGCCGCGGCGATGCCGTCCTTGTCGGTCGTCCACACCGTGCCGTCGATGCGCGTGAACGTGGCGCCGGCGCTTTCTTCGCCGCCGAAACCGAGCGAACCGTCGAGCAGGCCGTCGACGAACCACTTGAGCCCGACTGGTGTTTCGTACAGGCGCCGCCCGAGCCGTGCAGCAACGCGGTCGATCATTGCGCTGCTGACCGCGGTCTTGCCGACCGCAGCATCGCTGCGCCAGCGCGGGCGATTGCGGAACAGGTAGTCGATCGCCACGGCCAAGTAATTGTTCGCCGGCAGCAACCCGACGCTGCGCGCGACTATACCGTGGCGGTCGTGATCGGTGTCGCAGGCGAAGGCCACATCGAAGCGATCCTTGAGGCCGATCAAGCGCTGCATCGCGAACGAAGACGACGGATCCATGCGGATGCGGCCGTCCCAGTCGAGCGACATGAAGCGGAAGGTCGGATCGACGGTTTCGCTGACCACGGTCAGATCGAGTTTGTACTGCTCGGCGATGCGCGCCCAGTAGTGCACGCCCGCGCCGCCGAGCGGATCGGCGCCGAGCTTGATCCCGGAGCCGCGGATCACGTCCATGTCGACCGCATTGTGCAGATCGTCGACGTAGGCGCCGAGGAAATCGTGCTCATGCGTCGTCGGCGCGCGGCGCGCCTGCGCGTATGGCATGCGCCGAACTTGCACGAGGCCGCCTTCGATCAGGCGATTGGCCTCGGTTTCGATCCAGCCCGTCGCGTCGGTATCAGCCGGACCGCCATTCGGCGGGTTGTACTTGAAACCGCCGTCCTCGGGCGGGTTGTGCGACGGCGTGATCACAATGCCGTCGGCGAGTCCCGCGCTGCGGCCACCGTTGTACACAAGTATCGAATGCGAGATCGCCGGCGTCGGCGTGTATTCGCCGCCCGCGGCGATCATGGTCTCGATGCCGTTCGCCGCCAGCACTTCGAGCGCCGTGGCGAATGCAGGCTCCGACAACGCGTGCGTGTCGACGCCAATGAACAGGGGTCCGTCGATATTCTTGTTTTTGCGGTAGGTGCACACCGCCTGGCTGACCGCGGCGATATGCGCGTCGTTGAAACTTGCACGCAGCGAGGAGCCGCGATGACCCGAAGTGCCGAATGCTACCCGTTGCGCAGTGATCGCCGGGTCGGGCTTGCCGGTGTAATACGCGGTGATCAGGCGCGGAATGTTTTCGAGCGCGGATTCGGGCGGAAGTTGGCCGGGAGTTGCGTTCATATGATTCGTCCTTCAAGAGCCGTCATTCCAGCGAAAGCTGGAAGGGCTTTACAACAGCGAAGCTGGTCATCCGGTTTGTATACTTTGAAAGAAGAAATGGATCCCAGCCTTCGCTGGGGTGGCGAGCCAAATTATTGTCGAGCCACAGACTCTGGCCAAGCGCGTGCAGTCGTTGCGTCGAATTCATAATGTTTTCCTTCCCGCCACTTCCCTTCTCCCGCCGGGAGAAGGTGGCCCGGAGGCCGGACGAGGGTACGCCCCCGCAGCAAGGTTACGAGGAAGGCGAACCCTCTCCGGGCGGGAGAAGCCTCTTCATGTTTTGACTCGATAGCAGGGCACGTAGGAGCTCGTACCCGGCAACTTCATGCGCTGTTGCGCGACGAAACTGGCGAGCATCTTGTCCAGCGCGCGCATGATTTGTGGATCGCCGTCGATCTCGAACGGACCGTGCTCGGCGATCGCCTTCATGCCGCCCTCCTTGACGTTGCCGGCGACGATGCCGGAGAACGCACGGCGCAAATCCGCCGCGAGCAGATGCGCCGGCTGATCGCGGCGCAAATTCAGCGCGGCCATGTTCGCGTGGGTCGGCTTGAATGGCTTCTGGAACTGCAGTTCGATATGCAGTCCCCAGTTGAAGAAAAACGCATCCTGGCTGTTGATGCGGAACTCGCGCACCTTCTCGATGCCCTTGTGAACGACACGCGCGGTCTCGACCGGATCGTCGATCACGATGCGATAGCGCTGCGCGACCGTGTCGCCAAGCGCGAGGCGCAGGAACTGGTCGATCTGCTGGAAATATTCCGCCGACTCCTTCGGTCCGGCGAACACCAGCGGAAATGGCATGCCGGCATTGTCCGGATGCAGAAGTATACCGAGCAGATAGAGAATCTCTTCCGCGGTGCCGACGCCGCCTGGAAACACGATGATGCCGTGGCCGATGCGCACGAATGCTTCGAGGCGCTTCTCGATGTCCGGCATGATCACGAGGTGATTCACGATCGGGTTCGGCGATTCCGCTGCGATGATGCCGGGCTCAGTGATGCCGATGTAGCGCTTGGAACGCAGGCGCTGCTTGTCGTGCGCGATCGTCGCGCCCTTCATCGGCCCCTTCATCGCGCCCGGTCCGCAGCCGGTGCAGATGTCGAGCCCGCGTAGGCCCAGATCGTAGCCGACGAGCTTTGTATACTTGTATTCCGTGCGCCCGATCGAGTGACCGCCCCAGCAGACGACCAGATTCGGTTCCACGTTCGGCCGCAGCACGCGCGCGTTGCGCAGGATTTCGAACACCGCGTGGGTGATGCCATGCGAGTCGTCCAGGTCGAAGCGGCCCGCATCGATCTGCGTCGCCACATAGGCGATATCGCGCACGACCGCGAACAGCAGTTCGTTGATGCCGCGGATAATCTTGCCTTCGACGAACGCGCGCGCCGGCGCATTGCGCAGTTCGAGTTTCACCCCGCGATCCTGCTGCAGCACCTGGATATCGAAGTCCGGATAGCGCTCGAAAATGCTGCGTGGATCGTCGTCGGTGGAGCCGCCGGAAACGAGCACGGCCAGCGCGCAGCGGCGCAGCAGGTTGTACAGTCCGCCCTTGGTCGCATCGCGCAGGCGCGTGACCTCGTTGCGCGACAGGACGTCCATGCCCGCGGCCGGCGAGATGCGCGCGCTTACAGTCGGATTTGCCATTTATTTTTCCTTGCTTGTGCAATCGACGCGTTCACGGGAAATCTCGTCGTGACGCGGGTCTTGTAGTATCTGGATCGTCGCAGTCATGCGCAAGCCGCCGACAAAAAAACCGGCGTCCTTGCGGACGCCGGTTTCGTGTTGCGGTCGCGCGATCCCTTCGCGCGATCCAATCAGAACTTGTACTTCAGAGTCAGCAGCATCTGCCAGCGGGAAACCACGCGTGCCGGATTGGTGTAAGTGTCGTACAAGGTGTAGGCCTGCGGCGGCCTGCTCAGGTTGTAGACGTAGTGGCCGTTGGCGACGGACGCGGAGGAGACCAGGTTGCGCGTGCCGAAGAAACCGGCGTTTTCGACGTCGCCCCACTTCTTGTTGAGCAAATTCAGGAAGTTGTAGATGTCCAGGCGGACGATGAACTTGTCGTTGCCGAAGAAGCCCGGCAATTCCTGCTGCAGGCCCAGGTCGAGCTGATTCACCCACGGCGAGTTCGAGGCATTGCGTGTGGCAATCTGTCCGCGGCGAGATTTCAGGTACGAGTTGTTGTCGATGAAGGCATTGAAACTATCGATCTGCGCCTGGGTGGCGCTGCCGTAGCTCACGAGCGGGTCGTTTTTCAGCGGGATATAGGCCAGATCATCGAAGGCCAAGGAGTCGCCATTCACGTCACTGCCGAAGGTCCAGCTGTAGGGCAGACCGCTATGACCAGTGTAGAACAACGACGCCGTGGTCTTGTTGTCGCCAAAGAAAGCGTGATCCCAGCTCAACGCAGTCTTGAACGACAACGGAATGTTGAAACGCGAATTCGCCGCAACGATTTCGTTCGCGTTGACGCGTGGGTTGTAGTTGAAGTTCGAATACGCCTGCGAACTGGTGCCCGGGTTGACATCCGTCGAGTGGGTGAAGGTGGCACTGACGGTACCGCTCAAGCCATTTTGCCACGGCTTGCTCAACGCCAGGGTCAGCGAATTGCTCATGCCCTGGCTGGTGTTGGTCAGCTCGGTGGAACGGGTGTTGATCTCCGGGTAGGCGCCGAAGTTGGCGCCGGTGCCGGAGGTGCCAGCGGTCTTCCAATACGAATCGCGACCATCGGGCAAGGTGCCGTTGGTTACTCTGCCGATGTTTGGGGCGATGTAGGCGATGGCGTCGCTGGCCTTGATGAACAGGTACTCGGCCGAGCCGACCAGGCCCCACCACGGCAGCTCGGAGTCGAAGGCCAGGTTGAGCTTCAACGAGGTTGGCAGCTTGAAATTCGGATCGAGGGTGTCGATCTGACAGACGCCGGCTGAACCGCCACATACGCCAGCCGTGACGGTCGCGGGGCCGGGCTGGTGGTTCGGGTCGGGGCTGAAGGGAGGGTTGCCCAGCGAGTTGTTGGTGTACTGTTTCGACCCGACCACGCCGTTGTTGACGTACGGGTTGGACAGCCACACCGTGGGTGGAACGCTTTGGAACAGGCCCACGCCACCGTGCAATTGCATCTTGAGTTCGGTGTCGAAGCTATAGTTGAAGGCCACGCGCGGCTCGACGACCGAATTCCTGCTGCCCAGCTTGGTGTTGCTGGGATAGCCGAAACGGCTCTGCCACACGGGCGCGCCCGCCGTCACGCCGGAAATTCCCGCATTCTCGACCGCAACCGGCGGCGCATGGTCGGAATTCGGCATGTCGATGCGTACGCCGTAGACCAGCGAGAATCTGTCGGTTGCCTGCCAGATGTCCTGCAGGAACGGGCTGATCTGCGTGTACTTCCACGTACCGGCGCTGTCGGCCAGAGTGACGCCGTCCGGCAGGACGTTCACGACGTACGTGCCATAGTTGCCGGCGGCGATCTCGTCCGCAGGCGTGCCATTGCCGTTCTTGTCGTAGAACCCGTACGAACCATGCAGCAACTGGCCGAAAACGTCGGCCGTCTTGTTGCTCAGGTAGTCGAAACCGGCCTTGACGACATGGTCGCCCAAGTGCCAGGTGCCGGCCAATGTGCCGTTGAGGCGCTTGCTGGCGATCGAGTTCTCGTGGCGGAACCGGTCCTCGCCCGCGATAACCCAGTCGACTGAGCCGGGAATGGAGGTGGGGTTATTGGGGCAGTTGGCTGCAACGGCGGTAAAGCACGCATACACCTCGGGCTGGTTCTTGGCCGCCCCATTGGTGTTGTCGAACTTCTGGTAGCCGAGCTTGAACTCGGTGCTGAAGGTGTCGGTCCAGTCGCTGAACAACTGGAAGGAATAATTGTCGGTCTTGCTGGCGGAAGTGTAAAAGTCGCTGGACAGGATGACGCTGGTGGGCAGCACGTATCCGCTGTACGGGGTGGGCTTGCTCTCCTCGGTGCGCTGGTAGGTGAAGCTGGCGCGCTGGCTGTCGGTTATGTTCCAGTCCAGCTTGGCGAGAGAGCGCTTGTCTTCCAGAGTCAAGCCGGAGCCACCGCTGCCATTGGTTCCCGGGTCGATGCCGATGGACGTGAACGCGTGGGCGACTGCATCCACCTGCGCCTGCGAGAGACCCCCGATGCTGCTGACGGCGTCGGTACCGACGCCCTTGATGCCGGTGATCTTCTGGTCTTCGTAGGCGGCAAAGAAGAACAGCTTGTCCTTGATGATCGGGCCACCGAACGTGGCGCCCCAGGTCTTGTTCTTGTCGAAGCCCGAATAATCGGCGCCACCGCGACTGCCGACCATGCTGCTGGCGTCCGTATACGCACCGTACACCGAACCGTGGAACTCATTGGTGCCCGACTTGGTGACGGCGTTGATGTTCGCGCCGACGGAATCGAATGCGGCGTCGTAATCGGTGGCCTTGATTTCGTAAGCGGCGATGGTGTCGGGCGAGATCGGCGACCCGCTGAAGCCCAGGCCGTTGGAGTTCAGGCCGAAGGGATCCCTAACCGACAGGCCGTCGACGCTGATCTCGTTGAAGCGGTTGTTCTGGCCGGCCAGCGAGATCGATCCGTCGTTCTGGTCGGTGACGGTGATGCGCGGGTCGAGACGCGCGATGTCGTCCAGCGAACGGTTGCCGCTGACGGCGGTTTCCAGCGCGCGGCCGCTGACGTAGGTACCCAGGCCCTTGTTGTCCGAGTTGAAGGTCGAGTTCAAGGTGCTGGCGGAGACGATAATGCCTTCGAGCTGCGTCGCCGCTGCGGCGCCTTCGACGAGGTTTGCGGTAGCGACCTGGCCAAGCTCGATGTACACGTTGTCGACATCCACTTCCTTGATGCCGTTGCCCTGCGCTTCAATGTGATACGGGCCACCGACGCGCAAACCCTGCGCCTGATAGCGGCCGTTGGCATCGGTGACGGCATTCGATGCGGTGCCCGACGGCACATGCACGATGCGCACCTTGGCGCCCGCGACGGGGCTGCCATTGGCGCTGGTGACGCGGCCGGAAACACCCGATGTCGTGTCCTGTGCGTAGACCACGCTCGACATCGCAAGGATGGAGGAAAGCACCAGCGGCAACAGCTTCATATTCATCTTCATCATTATTTTGCCCTTTTTGCCCTTTTTGCTTATTTATACTTTGTGCAGCCCGAACGCAAAATCGGCAAGCGGACCCTGCTGTGAAGCCGCAAGATCCCTCTAATTTGCGCGTATGTTTTTCAGCATGAACACCGCATCGGCGTTGATCGGGATAACCCGGAACGCTGAATCGTTAACGCAAGCTTAACTGCACTTTATGACAATTTTCCAACGTTTGCCAGCCCGAGTTTGGAATTTACAAAACTGAACAAGGTGCGGCAAAGTGATGCGACGAAGGTGCCATAACGACCGATCTTAATCGGATCGCTGCCCGTCGGCCCTGTCTGGCGATTCGGGCCCGGATCGCGGCGAATTCGTGCCAGTGCGGGCCGCGACCGCGAAGGGTACGTCTGCAGCGCCCACGCGTGCTCAGCCCAAGCGCAAATACGCGGACACCCCGTCGAGAAACATCTGCACGGACAATGCGACCAGCAGCATTCCGACGAGACGCTCGATCGCGGTCAGCACGCTGTCGCCGAGACAGCGATACAGATAGGTCGACGACAGCAGAATCACGGCCGTCGCGACCCATGCGCCGAACAGTGCGATGCTCCAATCCGCCGTGCGGCCTGGATTGGAATTGGCCATCAGCATCAGGGCCGCCATCGCCGACGGACCGGCGACACCGGGTATCGCCATCGGCACGATAAACGGCTCGGCGCCTTCCGGCCCGCCGAAAATGCTGCCGTCACGCGGCGGAAACACCATCTTCACGCCGATCAGGAACAGCACGATGCCGCCGGCGATGCTCACCGATTCGGGCCGCAGTTGCAGCACCTTGAGCACGAAACCACCGCAGAACAGAATCGCGAACAGCGCGAACAGTGCGATCACCAGTTCGCGCGCGAGCACAAAGCGCCGCCGTTCTGGCGCAACGTTCTTGAGCAGACCGAGGAACACCGGCACGTTGCCGAGCGGATCCATGATCAGGAACAGCAGGATTCCCGCCGACAAGGTGCTGATGCTGGTATCCACGATTCCCCCAACGCCCGAATAATCTTCGCCCGGATGGTGAGCTTAACCCTATTGCTTCCCGCTCAGCGCAAATCCAGGACGCGGCCGCGGGCGGCTCGTGCATCGTCGCCAAGCAGATAGACGACGGCCTGCGCCGTAGTGTCGGCCACCGGCAGGGCGAGCGTATTCTCGCCGAAGTAGGCCGTGCGTCGCAGCATGCTGCGCATCGGCGCGGGCAGCAAGGCGTGTATACGCACGCGGCTCGATTCGCATTCCTCGTGCAGGATCGAAACCAGTCCTGCCAGCGCAAATTTGCTCACGCCGTAAGCGCCCCAAAACGCCTTGCCCACGCGCGCCGGATCATCAAGCACGAAGACCACGCTGGCATCGGTGGGCGAAGTGTCCGCAGTCGCAGCGCCGTGCAGCAAGTCCGCGCAGGCCTGGATCAACAGGAACGGCGCACTCAGATTGACCTGCAGTGCGCGCAGCCACGCCTCGGGCTTGATATCGGCGACCGGCTGCAGACCATCGAAATGCGCGGCGGCGAACACGATGCCATCGAGCCGTGTGTACTCGCGCGCGATCGTTGCCGCGAGATCGGCGTAGTGCTGCGGCGTCGCACCGGAAAGATCGAGCGGGTAAATCGCGGCCGCACCCGGATGCACTGCTTCGATCTCGTCGTATACTTTTTCCAGCGCGCGCGGCGTGCGCCCGAGCAGCACGACGCGCGCACCGGCCTGCGCTGCCGCCAGCGCGCTCGCGCTGCCCAGCGCACCAGCCGCGCCGACGATCAGGACGACGCGATCGTGCAGCGATCCAGCGAGCGGTTTCCAGTCCGCCGGCAAGCGGGCGGCGGCGCCAACGGCGAAATTCACGCGGGCGCTTTCTGCGCCTCTTTCACCATACGCGCCAACTCGCCGCTGTCCTGCAGTTCGAGCGTGATGTCGCAGCCGCCAATCAGCTCGCCGTTGATGAACAGTTGCGGGAAAGTCGGCCAATTGGAATAGCGCGGCAGGTTGGCACGGATGTCCGGATCCTCGAGCACATTCACCGAGGTGAACTGCGCGCCGGCGGTCTTCAGCGCCTGCACGGCGCGCGAGGAAAACCCGCACATCGGAAATTGCGGCGTCCCCTTCATGAACAGCAGGATCGGATGGTCTTGCACGGTTTGCTGAATGCGTTCTTGTATGTCCACGGTGATCTCGTTACTCATTGCTCGCACGATGCTCCATTGTAGCAGCAGCGGCCGCTTGCGATCTGCAACGTAGTGCATGTCTATCGATCGATAACGGTTAGCGCAGGGCGATTGTTTTATACTGCCAATCCCCCAAGTCCACTGCCAAGGAGACGCCCGATGGCGATCGAACTTCCCGCCCTGCCCTACGCGCGCGACGCACTCGCGCCGCATATTTCCGCTGAAACGCTCGACTATCACTACGGCAAGCATCACCAGGCCTATGTCACCAATCTCAATAATCTGATCAAGGGCAGCGAGAACGAGAACCTCGATCTCGTCAGCATCGTCAGGAAGGCGCAAGGCGGCGTGTTCAACAACGCCGCACAGATCTGGAACCACACGTTCTACTGGAACTCGCTTTCACCCAAGGGCGGCGGTGAGCCGAGCGGGAAACTGGCCGATGCGATCGTGAAATCGTTCGGCGGTTTCACCCAGTTCAAGGAGGAATTCTCGAAGACGGCGGTCACGACCTTCGGCTCAGGCTGGGCCTGGCTCGTGCAGCGCGCCGATGGAAGTCTGGGCCTCGTGAGCACGAGCAATGCCGCCACGCCGATTACCGGCGCCGACCGCCCGCTGCTGACTTGCGATGTGTGGGAGCACGCCTATTACATCGACTACCGCAATGCGCGGCCGAAATATGTCGAGGCGTTCTGGAATCTGGTCAATTGGGAATTCGCGGGGAACCAGCTGGCCTGATTTGACTCGCGTCGAAAAAAAGGCCGCCTTGAAGGCGGTCTTTTGCTGCGTGCCTCGCCTCTGCCGTCATTCCCGTGCAAGCGCGAATGACGGGCAGAAGCTAAGCGTGCGAGCGCGATTCCGCCAACGCAGCGATCACGGGCGCCACCTGCGCCTCGCGCCCAAGCGCGCGCGCGACACTCACCAGGCGCTCACGCATTTCCGCTGACCCATCCGCACGCAGGGTTGCGTGCCCGACCTTGCGTCCCGCACGCGGCGATTTGCCGTAGTCGTGCCAATGCGCACGCGGCTCGGCGAGCACCGGCAGCGCGTCGGGCAGCTCGCCGATCCAGTTGAGCATCACGCTGATGCCAAGCGCCGACGTATCGCCCAGCGGCAATCCGAGCACGGCGCGCACATGGTTCTCGAACTGGCTGCAGACCGCGCCTTCGATCGTCCAGTGCCCGGAGTTGTGCACGCGTGGCGCCATTTCGTTGCCCAGCAGGCGGCCGTCGCTGACGAACAGTTCCAGCGCGAACGCACCGACGTAGTCCAGATGTTCGGCGATCGCGCGCGCGTGACTCAGCGCAGGTCCGGTCAACGCTTGCGTGTCCGCCGCCGGCGCGAGGCTTGCGGAGAGAATGCCGTCGGCATGCCAATTCTGTACAAGTGGATAAGTACAGAATTCACCGTTGCGTCCGCGTACCGCGACCAGCGAGACCTCGCGCTCGAATGCGACCCAGGCCTCGAGGATCAGCGGCACGCCGCCGAGTGCGGACCATGCCGCGTCGACGTCGGCTGCGGATTTCAGGCGGAACTGGCCCTTGCCGTCATAGCCGAGGCGGCGCGTCTTCAGCACGGCGGGACAACCGATCGCCGCCAGCACACGTTCGAGATCGGCGCGGCTGTCCACCGCGGCGAACGCGGGCGTATCCAGGCCCAGTTCGCGGAACAGGTTTTTTTCGGCGAGGCGATCCTGGGTGGCGGCGAGCGCGCGCGGATTCGGAAACACTTGCGTACGCTCGGCCAGCCAATGCGCGGTGTCCGCCGGCACGTTTTCGAAATCGAACGTGGCGACGTCGACAGCCTGGGCGAAATCCTCGAGCGCGGCGAAGTCGCGCCAGTCGGCCTTAAGCAGCGGCGCGACTTGGCCGGCACAGGCATCCGGCGCATTGTCCACAACGATAAAACGCACACCGAGCGGCGCGCCCGCGAGCGCGAGCATGCGTGCCAGCTGGCCGCCGCCGAGAATGCCGACCGTACTCATGGATTGCGCGGGTCGGGTTTCGCCAGCACCTGTTCGGTCTGCGCTGCGCGAAAATCCGCGAGCGCACGCGCGACGACCGCGTCTTCGAGGGCGAGCATGCCCGCCGCAAACAGCGCGGCGTTGACCGCCCCGGCCTTGCCAATCGCGAACGTCGCCACCGGCACCCCGGCCGGCATCTGCACGATCGAGAGCAGCGAATCGACGCCGTTGAGCGCCTGCGATTGCACCGGCACGCCGAGTATGGGCAACGCGGTTTTCGCGGCGAGCATGCCCGGCAGATGCGCGGCGCCACCGGCGCCGGCGATGATCGCTTTCAGTCCGCGCGCGGCGGCCTGCGCTGCATAGTCGAACAGCAGATCGGGCGTGCGGTGCGCCGACACCACGCGCACTTCATGCGCGATGCCAAGCTTGCCGAGGATGTCTGCCGCGGGCGCCAGCGTGTCCCAGTCCGAACGCGACCCCATCACGATGCCAATGCGCGGCTGTGTGTCGTCTTTAGTCATGGCCTGATCTGCTCGTGGCCCCGGTGCGGCAAAACCGATATTCTAGGCGTAAATTCCAGCCAGTCATACTTCGTCATGGACAAACGCCTGCTCGACATTCTCTGCTGCCCGGTCACCAAGACGCCGCTCAAGCCGCTGAGCCGCACCCAGCTCGACGCGCTCAACCGCGAAATTTCCCGACATGCGGTGCAGACCATCGCGGGCGCGGAAGTCGCCTCTCCGCTGCAGGCCGGCTTGCTGACCACGGATGGCAAAGTCATCTATCGCATCGAAGACGAGATTCCGGTTATGCTCGCGGATGAGGGTATCGGCACACTCCAATTGAGCGGCTTTCCAATCTGATGTCCAACCTCGTTCTGCAAGCAAAAAACATTGCTTGCATGCGTTATTATGCGAAACAGTTCAACACTTGCGTTCTTGACAAGCGCTAGTCTTGAGCCACAGGGTAAGCATTCCACCCTTCCGGTGGAGTCGGGGTCTCACTTTTTGGCATTGACGCATGAGCGCCAAGAACGACGGCAGTAAGGTTGTAAGTCTCCCTCCGCGGCAGCCTATGGCGCAATCTTTTGTGGACCGCTTGAGCGAGCCGCTCAAGACGGTGCGCGACCTGACGCTCAGGCGCATCAACGAGATCATAAACGCCCTGTTCGAGAACACCGACGACGCGTTGTTCAGCTTGGCCGAGCACGCCAAGGGCGACGCCGCGTATACCGAGTTTTTCGACGACATGCGCGACGTGCGCAAGAAGCGGCAGCACGTCGAACGCGCGACGCTCGAACGCATCAGCCAGATTTTCGATGAATTCGCTTTCGCCCGGCTTGCGCCACCGAAAACCACCGCCGTCGCACCGAATGCGGATGTCGGTCTGAGCCTGGTCGACGACGACGAACTCGAGGAAGCGCTCGCGGTCAGCGGCATGATCGCAAAAACCGAATCGCGCCTCGGCCATCATCTGTATGCGCTCAACCGGCGCCTGTCGGCAATCCGCGGCGTGCCGGTCGAAAACACCACCAACCCCATCGGTCCGGCGCAGTTGTGCGCAGCTTTCCAGTTGGCGCTGTCCGTTTTTGATCTGCACCTGGCCTCGAAGCTGATCGTGTTCAAGTTGCTTGATCGCTATTTGATGTCGGGGCTGGATCTCCTGTACGAAGGCGTCAATGCGCACCTGATTCACGCGGGCGTGTTGCCGCAACTGCGCTTGCGCGGCGGCCACACGGCCCCGCCGGCTTCCGCCGCACCTGCGCCCGCGGGCGCATCGGTGCAATACCCGTCCAACTATGCAGGTGAAGCCGCCGCTGGCGCGCAGACACCGATCGAAACGGAAATCTACCAGACTCTGCGCTCCTTGCTTGCTCTGCGCCATCAAGGGTCTGCAGCCTCAGGGCCCGCGCCGATGATGCCGGCCGAAGGCGCGCAGCCCGCGGGCGTACCCCTGCTGGCACCGACGGATCTTTTGTCCGCGCTGCAGATCCTGCAAAGCCAGAGCATGATGTCGCAGAACTATGGTGGGGAAGCTCTGGTGCACGCTCGCCAGCTCAAGCAGGCCCTGCTCGACCAGGCCGACCAATTGCAGGCAGGATCGCACGCACGCGTCTCCGCGGTCGACGAGGACACGATCGATCTGGTCGGCATGCTGTTCGAATTCATCGTGCAGGACCGCGACATACCGGTGCAGATCCAGGCCTTGCTCGCGCGCCTGCAGATTCCCTATCTCAAGATCGCCCTGCTCGACCGCCACCTGTTCACGCACAAGACCCATTCGGCGCGACTGCTGCTCGACAACATGGCGCTGGCCTGTGTCGGCAAGTCCAACGATTCGCAGGCCGATCAGCCGCTCTACGAAAAAATCAGGGACGCGGTCGAAACGATCCTGCGCGAATTCGATGACGACCTCGCCCTGATCGAGCGCACCAACACGGACTTCAACGCCTTCGTGGCCGCTACCAAACGGCGCGCCGAACTGACCGAAAAGCGCACCGCCGAAGCCGTGCGCGGGCGCGAGAAACTCGACTACGCGCGCCAGCTCGCCGCGCGCGAGATGCACCAGCGCTGCGATGGCAAGCAGTTGCCCGCACTGTTCCACACCCTGCTCGTCGGTCCCTGGGCGCAGAATCTCGTGCTGATCGCGCTGCGTCAGGGCGAGACGTCGGCAGAGTGGAAACAGGCGCTGAATTTCGCCGACGCTTTCGCCTGGAGCGCCACGCCGAAGTTCAGCGAGGAAGACCGGCAGCGTTTGCGCGATCTGCTGCCGGGCATGTACGACTATTTGCGCAAGGGGCTGGCGACGGTGGCCTATCAAGGCGACGACGTGCAGCGCCTGCTGCGGGAACTCAATACATTCCACCAGAGCCTGATCGATGTCGCGCCCAGGACGGCAGCGCGGACCGGCGGCGCCGCGAACGACCCCGCCGTCGCCGAGATCGTCGGCATGATGGAAAAGAACGCCCTGCGCTGCGAGCCCGAGGCGTCGCCGGAAGCGGAAGACGTCGATCCGGCATGCATCAAGCAAATCCGCGCGATGAAGGTCGGCGATTGGGTGGAGTTCGGCCGCGCCGGCAGCGATGCACAGCAACGCGCCAAGCTTTCCTGGATCAGCCCGATCAGCCACAAGTATCTGTTCGTCGACCGCAAGGGACTCAAGGTCGTGGACAAGACGATTGCCGCGCTCGCCGCCGAACTCGGTGACGGCAGCCTGACCCTGCACAAGGACGATCCGCCGCTGTTCGACCGCGCCCTGGGCGCGATCGTCAAGCGGCTGAAATCCGCACAGGACACCGGCGCGGGTCTTGCGCACGCAACCTAGGGTCTGCCACCCTGCCGGGCCGGACGGGCCCTGAACTGAAGTCAGCGGCCAGTCACCGACAGACTTTGTGGAGCCAGCGCACGTGTTCACGCCCGATCCGCCCGCGCCGGACGATGTGCGTCGCGACGTCGAGCGCGCGCTCGCCGAGGATATCGGCAGCGGCGACGCCACTGCCGACCTGCTGCCAGCGGACGCGCAAGCGCAGGCGCACGTCGTCACGCGCGAAACTGCGCTGCTTGCCGGCCGCCCCTGGTTCGATGCCTGCTTCCTTGCGCTCGATGCGCGCGCCGAAATCCGCTGGCTCGCGCGGGACGGCGAGCAGGTTGCTGCAGATGCGACATTGTGTACTTTGCGCGGCAACGCGCGCGCACTGGTCGGTGGCGAGCGCTGCGCGCTGAATTTCCTGCAGACCCTGTCGGCCACGGCGACGACCACCGCGCAATACGTCGCCGCCGTGCGCGGCACGCGCGCAAGGATCCTCGACACGCGCAAGACTCTGCCCGGCCTACGCCTGGCGCAGAAATATGCGGTGCGCTGTGGCGGCGGACACAATCATCGCATCGGCCTGTTCGACGCGATCCTGATCAAGGAAAACCACATCGCCGCAGCCGGCTCGCTTGACGCGGCTGTGCGCGCGGCACGCGCAGCGCATCCGCGGCTGCTGCTCGAAGTCGAAGTGGAGAATTTCGCCGAACTCGACGCCGCGCTGGCCGCCGGTGTCGATCGCATCATGCTCGATGAATTCGCACCCGCAAGCCTGCGCCGGGCGGTGATGATCGTGGCCGGCCGCGTAGCGCTCGAAGTGTCGGGCGGAGTCGGCCTCGACTCGGTGCGCGCGATCGCCGAAACCGGCGTCGATTTCATCTCGGTCGGCGCGCTGACCAAGCATGTGCGCGCGATCGACCTGTCGATGCGCGTCGACCTGCGCACGTGACGCCTAGCTGAGGAAGGACCAGCCCAGGGCGAAGAGCGCGACCGCGGCCAGCACGACCATACCCAGAGCTACCAGCAGCAGCGTCAAGGTTTTCGACCGCGTCCGCACCGGCGGTTCGGCCTGCGTGGCGGGCCCATCACGTGTAGGGGTCAGATGCTCCGCTTCCTTGCCCGGCACGATCAACAGGAAGCGCACGACATCGATGCGCAATTCATCGCCGGGTTTGAGCAGCGCCGCACCGACCATGCGCCGGCCGTTGATGAAGGTGCCATTCGCCGAGCCCAGTTCTTCGACCATGACGCCGTCCGGCACCAGCCCAAGACGGACATGGTGGCGCGAGATTTCCTCGCTCGGAATGCAGATGTCGCAGTCGCTGCTGCGGCCCACGACCATATTGCCGCGAATCGGAAAGCGTTTGCCGAAGGTCGCACCGGAAACACCGCGCAGCACGAACTCCGACGCGTCCATGCGCACATTCGTGCTGTCGCCGAGCGCGACCGACACCGGCCTCTGCGCGATGCGCGGCGACTTCCTGCGTTCGGTCGCGACGACGCGGCACTCCACCTCCGCGATCTGCAACAGGTCGCCGCCTTGCAGCTCCGCATAGCTCGTCAGCGCAGCGCCGTTGAGCCGGGTTGGTGCGCCGATCGCGAGCGGGCCTGCCTCGCTGCGTCCACTCTGCGTGCGCAACTCGCAATGCCGCGGAGTGACGCCCGCGACATCGAGCACGATCTCGCAGGTTGGGCTGCTGCCGATGACGAGAGCGCCTTCGGTCAGATCGACCGGCGCGCGCTCGCCATTGGGGAAAAACAATTTCATCCTCGAAAATCCCCGCTGCCGACGGCTTACTTGTCGATTTCGCGCGCGAGGCGGAAACCGACGCTGTTCAAGCCGACATCGGCAGCGAACGAATCTCCGCTGGTGGCGGCGTCCTTGGGCGCCGACATCCATGAGCGACCCTTGGCCAGGTAGTCGCGGCAGGTGCCGCCGGCCGGCGCCGCGGCGCCGTTGCCGCAAGCCGCGACCCACACGCGCACGTTGCCGCTGGCGTCATGTACGCCGCCGGACTCGAAATGCGCGGCTGGCGCGGTTTCCGCAAAACCATCGTCGCAGCTGGCGCCGTCGCGGCTTTCGTACTTGCGATTGAACGCCGCGTCGGCAAGATTCGCTGCCTTGCAATCTGAAGTGGCGCGCGCGGCGAGTTGATCGAATTCGGCGACGCTGAGCAGGCGGTAGCGCTTGCCGCTCTGGTGGCTCAACCACTGCGCATAAGCGGCGGCTTCGGCCCAGTTCACGCAGACCACCGGATGGCTGTCGTCCTGATCGAAGCCCGGACTCTGCCAGGTGCGATCCCGCGACGAGCGGAAAAATGATTCGCGGTCGCGGCAAGCCGGCTCCTTGCCCGCAAATGCCGCCCGTCCCGCGGCGTTCCAGTAGCGGCGAAATTCGCCGCGCGTCACATCGTGCCGCGCCACCGCGGTTCTGCCGCCACCGAGTACCAACATATCCGGCCCCTGACCGCCATCGCCGAGCTTGTCGTGGAACACGAAGCCGGGTTCGCCGAGCGTCGCCACCAGCTTCAGGCCATCGCGCGCAGCCGCATTGTTCGGGTCGATTTCCAGCACCTTTTCGTATGCGGTCTTGGCGGTGACCTTGTCGAGCTCGGCCACCGCCCCCTTGGCCTGCGCAAGGTACGGCTCGGCCACTTTCGCGCGCCGCGTCGCGACATCCTGGCGCACGTCGGCGGCTTCGTCGAGCGTCTTCGCCACGTCGTCGGCATTGGTCAGCAGTTGCAGATACGCGCTCGTATCGCTGCCGGCCTGGGCCTTGTCCGCAAGCTGGATATACTTTTTTGCAATATCCAGAATGGCCAGTTTTGCAGTCTTGTTTTTCGGATCCCGCTTCAGCGCGAACTGGAAACGTTCGAGCGCATTCGTGCCCGGCGGCGTGGTCAGACGCTGGCTGGCGAAATCGATGCGGCCCAGGCGTATCGCCTCGGTCACCGGATCGACCACGGTCGGCAGCGCGAACACGTCCGTGACCGGAACAAACTCGCCCACGGCAGCTTCTGCGGCCGCGTCCAGACTTGGTATCGCGGTCGCATCGGTCGACGCCGACTTCGTTGCGACATCCGGACTGACGACCATATTCGTCGAAGGCGCGGGCTGGGCGGCAGTGGCAGGCGGTGGTGTCGCCTGAACCCGCAGCGGACCCTTCTCGACTGACGAATGTCTGCCGAATTGCGTATACGACACAAATCCGATCAGCGCCAGCGCAGCAACGACGAACAGGGGCCAACGTGCGCGCGCCGGCGGCGGTGCAGCGCTCGCGCCGGCCGTGGGCACGGTTTGCGGCGCCGCAGCCGCGGTCTGCGGCAGCGGGTGCATCATCGTGGCGTAGGCTGCCGGTGGTGGAGCTGCGGCGGGCTTTTCCGCCTCGATCCCTGGCGTCGGGTCGGTTATCTCCAGTTGCGCCGGCGCAGATGATGGCGGCGGCGGCGCGGCGGCTTCAATCAAGCCAGAGCGGCCTTGCATCAACTTGTTCAGCGCGTCGAGGAACTCGCGCGCGCTCGCGAAACGCTGGCTCGGGTCTTTCGCCAGCGCGCGATCGATCAACGCCTGCCAGTGCGCGCGCTCCGGCGGCAGACGCGGAATCGGTTCGAACACATGCGCGTAGGCGACGGCGAATCCGTCCACGCCGTCGTACGGCGGTTTGCCGGTGAGACCGAAATAGGTCAGCGCGCCGAGACTGTACAGATCAGCACGTGCATCGAGCGGCGTGCCGCGCGCCTGCTCCGGACTGATGTAGTGCCCGGTCACCGCGGAATAATCGGTGCCGGTGCTGCCTGCGCTCGCCCCGATCGCACGCGCGATGCCGAAATCGGTCAGGATCGGCATGCCGGAGACATCGTACAAAATATTGCGCGGGGTGACGTCGCGATGGATCAGGCCGCGCTGATGCACGTAGTCGAGCGCCTGGGTGACGCCATCGAGGGTTTCGAAGAGCGCGGGGTCGTCGATACCGCGCTGCACACGCGCCATGAAATCGCCGCCAGGCAGGTATTGCATCGCAAAATAATAGCGATTGCCGGGAGCGACCCCGACGTCGTAGACCGCGATGACGTGCGGATGCGCCAGTGAAGCCAGCGTGCGCGCCTCCTGCATGAAGCGCTCGGCGAACGCCGGATCGTCGGCAAGCGCCTGTGCCATCACCTTGAGCGCGACTTCGCGGTCGAGCGACGCCTGCAGCGCGAGGTAAACGGTCGCCAGTTTATTGGCGTCGATTTCGCGCTTGATTTCGTACCCGGGAATTTCGATCACAATCTCGTCCCCTGCTGGGAGCTCCGACCATAGCCCTTGCGGCGCGACGGCCCACTGCGCTCATTGTAACGAAATCGCGCCGCGGCAGCCGCGCCTTGTGTCGCGAACCGCAAGCCTTACACTTGGGCCGATGCTGCCAACCATGCTTTCGCTGATCCTGGTCCTGCTGGCCGTATACGTCTGGCAGAACGCGCTCAAGGCGCGCGAACGCGCGCGTGAACTGGGTCACGGACTGTGCTCCGGAGCCGGCGTGCAACTGCTCGACCAGAGCGTCGCGCTGTCCGGGCTGGCCCTGGCGCGCAACCGCGAGGGCCGTCTGTGCCTGCGCCGCAGCTACGCGTTCGAGGTCAGCCTCGACGGCCACGATCGCCATCGCGGCGGTCTGCAGATGCTCGACGGCCGCATGCTGTCATGGAGCCTGCCGGTAACCCATGCGCAGCCGCTTGCGGCCGACTCGAATGTCATCGAGATGCGCCGACCGCAGCCACCCAGCCTGGATTGAACGAAAGATTTGCGCGTTACTTGACCACGCGCAGATGCGGGCCTTTTTTTGCCGGCGCCTCGATCGCCGCTTCCGGCGTCGCCGACGGTGGCGTCGGCGGCGAGTTCTCGGCCGGGAACATCATCCCCTGCCCGTTCTCCTGCGCATAGATCGCGAGCACCGCGGCCATCGGCGCCTCGACCGGTTGGCTGACGCCGGAAAAACGCGCCGTGAAGCGCACGCGATCCTTGCCCAGTTCCAGTTGCGCAACCGCGCGTGCGGCGATATTGAGCACCACGCGACCGTCCTTCACCGCACTTCGCGGTACGTTCACGCCGGGTGCGGCCGCGTCGACGAGGATGTAGGGGGTCATGCCGTTATCGGCGATCCACTCGTACATGGCGCGCAACAGATAAGAGCGATTGGAGGTCATCACGACGGTGTTCATAGACGACTTTAGAATTATCCAGACGAATTTAACCACAAACGACGCAAAGGACTCGAAGAAGGCATAAAACAATCCTTCGCTTTTCCTTCGTGTACTTCGTGTACTTCGTGCCCTTCGTGCCCTTCGTGGTAAAGCTTGAAGCTTTCTGGATTGCCGCGTCGGGCAGGCATTCTCAGGGACGCAGCGCTTTTTCTTCCTCGGTCAGGCTGCGCGTAAATCCGGGATTGCGGAAAATGCGCTCGCCGTAGTCGTTGATCACGTGCGCTTCACGCGGCAAGAGGACGCCGAGGCTCGGCAGGCGCCAGATCAGTGGCGCCAGCGCACAGTCGGCGAGGCTCAATTCCGGATTGAGGAAGAATTTCGCCGCCTTGAACAAGGGCAGGCTCGCCAGCAGCGCTTCGCGCAGACGTTTGCGCGCGGTGTCGGCGGGACGTCCGCCCGCCGCGATCTGGCCGACCAGCGGCAGCCAGTCGCGCTCCATGCGCACGATGCCCAAGCGCAGGCGCGCGCGCGACAACGGATCGACCGGCATCAGCGGCGGATGCGGATAACGCTCGTCGAGATATTCGCAGACCACGCTCGTTTCGTAGACCACGAGATCGCGATCGACGAGAGTCGGCACGCTGTGATACGGATTCAGATCGAGCAGATCCTCCGGCGGTGCTTGCGGGTTGACCGCGATGAAGTCGTAGGTCACGCCTTTGGCCGCAAGCACAAGGCGCACCCGATGGCACTGCACGCAATCGCGTGAGGAATACAGAGTCAGAACGGTGCGCGATCGCGGATTCAAGACCATGCCGGCTGGTTTTCCTGGAGCTGCCCAACGTCCCCACGCAGGAACGGAACTATGCAGGCCGCGCCCGCGTCCCGTCAGTATTCCTCCAATGTACACCTGCGGCGCACCCACCGCATAGCGCCGCAAAAAAAATCCAGGCGCGATGGAGCGCCTGGATTCGCTGGGCCGAGCCGATCGGTCTAGTGCACGTCTTTCCAGTACTCGTGCTTGAGCAGATAGGCGAGGAAGGTGAAGAAGGCCAGATACAGGATCACCCATACACCGACCGCTTCGCGCTTCAACGCCGCGGGTTCGCCCACGTATTGCAGAAACGCGGTGATATCGCGCGCGGTCTGATCGTACTCGTCCGCGGACAGCTTGCCGCCGACCGGCGCTTCGAGTTTCTCGACCAGCGGATCCTCACCGGGCTTGGCCGGCGCATAGGTCGCGCGCTGCGAGCCTTGCAGTTCCCACAGCACGTTCGGCATCGAGGCGTTCGGAAACACCAGGTTGTTCCAGCCGACCGGTCGCGACGGATCCAGATAGAAGGATTTCAGATAACTGTAGATCCAGTCCGGACCCTTCGCGCGCGCTTCGAGCGACAGGTCGGGCGGCGCCTTGCCGAACCAGTCCTGCGCGTGGTCGGCGGGCATGTTGGAGACGACCTGGTCGCCGATGCGCGCACCGGTGAAGGCGAAGTTGCTCAGCACCTCCTCGTTCGACAGCTGCAGATCCTGGGCGAGCCGCGAGTAACTCATGTACTTGATCGAGTGACAGCCCGAACAGTAGTTGAAGTACAGGCGCGCACCGCGCTGCAACGAAGCGATGTTGGATACATTGGTATTGGCGACCGCCAGCCCGCCTTCCTCGGCGCAGGCAGTGCCTGCGGCCAGCAGCAGCGCGGCGATCAGGCCGGTCTTGACGATCAGACGCTGGATCATGTTGGGCTCAGTCATGGGTGGTCACCCGCTCCGGTACCGGCTTGGTTTTCTCGAAACCGAACGCGGTGTAGACCCACAGGAAAATGAAGAAACCGAAGTAGAGGGCTGTGAGCAACCAGCCGATGTGCATCTCGATGCTGGTGACATCGGCGCTGGCGCCGAACAAATGCGGAATCCATTCGCTGGTCTTGCCTGCACCGATGGAGCCGAGTAACACGAAGGCCAGTGCAAACAGGCCGAGCGCGATCCTGTAGCCGCGGCCGCGGTAGCGGACAGACTTGACCAGACCGCGATCCAGCCAGGGCACCAGGAACAGCACTACGATCGAGGCGAACATCACAAAGATGCCCAGGCCCTTGCTCGGAATCACGCGCAGGATCGCGTAGAACGGGGTGAAGTACCAGACCGGTTTGATCTCGGCCGGCGTGACGAGATTGTTCGCCGGGATAAAGTTGTCGTTCTCGAGGAACCAGCCGCCCGCGGTGGGCTGATAAAAGATGATGAACGCGCAGATGATCAGAAAGAAACCGGTACCGAACAGATCCTTGACCGTGTAGTACGGATGGAAGGCGATGCCGTCGAGCGGAATGCCGTTCGCACCCTTCTTCTTCTTGATTTCCACGCCGTCGGGATTGTTCGAACCGACTTCATGCAGCGCCGCCAGATGCAGCACGACGAGCAGCAGCAGCACCAGCGGCAACGCGATCACGTGCAGGGCGAAGAAGCGGTTCAGGGTCGCATCGGCCGGGTTGTAGTCGCCCATGATCCACTGCACCAGCGTATCGCCGATCCACGGCACCGCACCGAACAGCGAGATGATCACCTTGGCGCCCCAGAACGACATGTTGCCCCACGGCAGCACATAGCCCATGAACGCCTCGGCCATCAGGGCGAGGAAGATCAGCATGCCGAGCAGCCAGACGAGTTCGCGCGGCTTCTTGTACGAACCGTACATCAGGCCACGGAACATGTGCAGGTAGACGACGATGAAGAACATCGACGCGCCGGTGGAATGCATGTAGCGGATCAGCCAGCCCCAGTCGACGTCGCGCATGATGTATTCGACCGAGGCGAATGCGGTGTCCGCGCCCGGCTTGTAGAACATGGTCAGGAAGATGCCGGTGACGATCTGGTTGACCAGCACGATCAGCGCGAGCGAACCGAAGTAGTACCAGAGATTGAAGTTCTTCGGCGCGTAATACTCGGACATGTGCTTGCGGTAGACCGGCATCAGGCCCGGGGCGCGGTCGGTGATCCAACCGCCGATGGCTGCGAATACGTTTGCCATTAGGCCGTCCCCTCCGGATTCACGCCGATCATGATGTGCGTGTCGTCGACGAACTTGTACGGCGGCACGACCAGATTCATCGGCGCGGGCACGCCCTGAAACACGCGACCCGAAATGTCGTAGCGCGACTTGTGGCATGGGCAGAAGAAACCGCCCTTCCATTGCGGATCGAACGGTTCGGCCTTGATCTCGGGCACATACTCGGGCGAGCAGCCCAGATGCGTACAGATGCCGATCACGACCAGCCATTCCGGCTTGATCGCGCGCGCTTCGTTCTGCGCATATTTCGGCTGCTGGTCGGCCTCGGATTTCGGATCCTTGAGGCGGCTGTCCACCTCCGGCAGCGTGTCAAGCAACGCCTTGGTGCGGTTGATGATCCACACCGGCTGACCGCGCCATTCCTTCATCAGGCGCTGACCGGGTTCGACCTTGCTGATATCCGCCAATACCGGCGCACCGGCGTTGATCGCCCGCTGGCTCGGTTCCCAAGACTTGATGAAAGGGACCAACGCGGTCGCAGCTCCCACACCGCCGACGACCGCTGTCGTCGCAGTAAGGAAACGCCGGCGTCCCTGATTCACGCCCTCATTCGCCATCCGGCACTCCGAAAGATACAAAAAAGTTCACGCGGGGATTTGCAGCTTGCCGCAAAAATCATGTTAGTTTAACCAAGCTTCCGGCCCCAAGACAACGAAAAATATGGCGGGCGCCTTGCGCCACCCTACGCGACGCCCCTGCCGCACGGTACTTTTCCATCGTCATGAAAAATCTGTTCCGCTTTCTCCAATTCGTCGCCCAATTCGTCACTTTGGGCCTGGCGTTGGCGTTTGTCGTCACCTTGCTCGCGCCGCAATGGGTTGCGCGTCTGCGCGGCGCATACCCCCCGCCTGCGAACACCGGCACGCTGATTCAACCTACGTTCGGCCCGGCCGGAACGGCCGCATCCGCCGCTGCGCAGGAAGAAGAAAGTCCCGCACCGGTCGCGGCGCGGCCCGACGAAAGTCCGACCATCACGCGCGAACGCGCGCGCGCGGCGGACACGATCATGGCGTCCTACTCGCGCGCGGTGCAGCGCGCGGCGCCGTCCGTGGTCAGCATCACGGCCGACAAGGTCACCTCTGAGCAACGCTATATAGTGCCTACCGATCCTCGATGGCTCACGGTGTTCCCCCCAAGACCGTTCGGCGCACCCGTTCAGCGCGCGATCCACAGCTTGGGTTCGGGCGTGATCGTGGACAGCAAGGGTTATGTGCTGACCAACAACCACGTCATCAACGGTGCCGAGCAAATCATGGCCGTGCTCAGCGACGGCCGCACCGTCTCGGTCAAGCTTGTCGGCAGCGATCCGGAAACCGATCTGGCCGTGCTCAAACTCGATACCTCGAACCTGCCGCCGCTGCCGGTCTCCGACCAGGTGCCCGCAGTCGGCGACGTGGTGCTGGCGATCGGCAGTCCGTTCGGATTGGGCAACACGGTCACCATGGGCATCATCAGTGCGCTCGGCCGCCAAGTGACGCCGACCTCGTACGAGGACTCCATCCAGACCGACGCAGCGATCAACGAGGGCAACTCCGGCGGCGCGCTGGTCAACGCGTTCGGCGAACTGGTCGGCATCAACTCGAGAAACTATTCGCCCTCGGAGGGCGGCGGCAACGTCGGCATCGGCTTTGCGATACCGGTAAGCACGGCGAAACGCGTACTCGAGCAGATCATCAACCACGGCCACGTGGTCCGCGGCTGGATGGGCGCGTCCTACGAAAGTCTTCCGCCGCAGCACGGCAACACCGAGTCGGCTCTGCCGCGCGGCGTCGCCATCAGCGCCCTCGTCGCGGACGGGCCGGCCGCGCGCGCCGGCCTCAAACCCGGCGATGTGTTGACCCAGTTCGGCGGTGAGCCGATCGTCAACCAGTTCGATCTGTACAATCGCGAATCGCGCTTTGCGCCAGACAGCAAGGTCGAAGTCGACGCGCTGCGCGACGGCAAACCAATCAAGTTAGACGTCGTCCTCGCCGAAAAGCCGCCACCGCAGAACGCGCCAGCCAGCGGAGAATAACCGGAGCGGCGCACGCTACTGCGCGGCGCGGTAGCGCTTGCGCAAGGTCGCCACGCGCTCGACATACACCTTGGTTTCGTCGAACGGTGGTATACCATTGTACTTTTGCACATTTTGCGGGCCGGCATTGTAGGCCGCGGTAGCCAGACGCTCGTCGCCGTTGAACTGACGCAGCAACAGCGCGAGGTAATGCGCGCCGCCGCGGATATTCTGGCCGACATCGAACGGACTGCCGACCCCCAGATCGGCTGCGGTGGCCGGCATCAATTGCATCAGTCCCTGCGCGCCCTTGTCCGAAATCGCGTTCGGATTGAATGCGGACTCGGCGTGGATCACCGCGCGCAGCAACGACGGCTCGACGCCGAACTCGGCCGAGGCTGCGGCGATTTCGTCGCGATACGCGCCGAGGTTGAGCGCGATCGTGGCGAAGTCGATCGCCGAATGCACGTTGCAGGCGTAACAGGTCGCAATATAGGTGAATAGCAGCTGGTACGACCCGCCTGCCGGCTTGATATTCGTGTACTCGGTGATGCCGTTCGCACGCGCGACCTTGTATACCGAACCACGGCGAACTTCGGTGGATTTATCCACTTTTACCGTCGGGTTCTGTGCCGCCCGAGACTTTTGCTCGACGCCGCGGACGCTGATTCCGCTGACGACGTTGGCGAATTGCGACGCCGGTTCGGATTTGTATTCGCTTTGTGCGCTCCTGATCGCCACGGGTTTGACCGTGTTGGACGGCGTGCTCTTTTCGGCCGGCTTAAGCGCGGGCGGTTTGGGCGGATCGATGTATTCGGAAATCTTCGTGCAGCCGCTCAAGCCTGCCGGTTTGTTGGTGTATGCGGTCTGCCCGTTCGCTCCCGCGCAGCGATACACGGCGCCCGCGTGGGCACGCGGGGCCAGCACGCCAAGACACAGCGCAAGCACAGGGAGAACAGCCGAAACGGCAAACGGCAGATTTTTCATGTTCGATACGATTTGATGGCCAAGTTTCTGACAGTCAAGGAGTTTTGCCAAGTGTCTTCATGCGACCGCGACCGCGCTGGCGCACCATGCACATGGCAAGCCGGCACGCCAGCGCTTAGAATACGCGGTTGTTTGAACTCACCCGCTCCGGAAAATTCCCCGACACCTCGATCATGCCCGGCAAACTTTTCATCAAGACCCACGGCTGCCAGATGAACGAGTACGACTCGTCCAAAATGGCCGCCGTGCTCAAGGCTTCGCACGATCTGGATCTGACCCAGAACGAGGCCGAGGCCGATGTGATCCTGATCAACACCTGCTCGATCCGCGAAAAGGCGCAGGAAAAAGTGTTCTCGCAGCTCGGGCGCTGGAAGGAATTGAAGCAGGCCAAGCCGAATCTGGTCATCGGGGTCGGCGGCTGCGTCGCCAGCCAGGAAGGCGCCGCGATCGTCAAGCGTGCTCCCTATGTCGACCTTGTCTTCGGCCCGCAGACCCTGCACCGCCTGCCGCAGATGATCGAAATGCGCAAAAGCACACAACGCGCGCAGGTGGACATCTCGTTTCCCGAGATCGAGAAATTCGACCACCTGCCCGAGCCGCGCAAGGACGGCGTGACCGCGTTCGTGTCGATCATGGAAGGCTGCTCGAAATACTGCTCGTTCTGCGTCGTGCCATACACGCGCGGCGAGGAAATCAGCCGGCCGTTCGACGATGTGATCGCCGAAGTCGCCACGCTCGCCGAGCAAGGCGTGCGCGAAGTCAATCTGCTCGGCCAGAACGTCAACGCGTATCGCGGCGCGATGCATGACGGCAGCGTGGCCGACCTGGCGCTGCTGATCCACGCCATCGCCGAGCTCGACGGCATCGGCCGCATCCGCTTCACCACCTCGCATCCGCTCGAATTCTCCGATTCGCTGATCGAGGCCTACGCCAACGTACCCAAGCTCGCCAACTATCTGCATCTGCCGGTGCAGTCGGGCTCGGATCGCGTGCTCGGCGCGATGAAGCGCGGCTACACGGCGCTCGAGTTCAAGCAGAAAATCCGCAAGCTGCGCAAGGTGCGTCCGGGCATATCCGTGTCGTCGGATTTCATCGTTGGTTTCCCCGGCGAAACCGATGCGGAATTCGAGCAGACGATGACATTGATCGACGATATCGGCTTCGATCAGAGCTACTCCTTCGTCTACTCCAGACGCCCTGGCACACCGGCGGCGAATCTCCCGGACGACACGCCCGATGCACTCAAGCACGAGCGTCTCGTGCGCCTGCAAACCACGGTCAACGCAAACTCGAAAGCGATTTCGCAGGCGATGATCGGCAGCGTGCAGAACGTGCTCGTCGAAGGCCCGAGCAGGAAAAATCCGCGTGAACTGACCGGCCGTACCGAGAATATGCGCTACGTGAATTTCCCGACGCCGGCGAGCCTGGTCGGGTCTGATCTGACAGGTACCTTTGTCGACGTGCAGATCACCGAGGCGATGAGCAACTCGTTGCGCGGAAGACTGGCCGCGAAAGCCAAAGCCGCGGCCTGATTCGCCCGATCTACTCCCACTGGCGCTGTTTGAACCCGCGCCACATGCCGTAGATGCTGATCGCCACCCAGCAAGTCTCGACGACGAACGCCGAGAGATTGAAATTGTAGAACAGCGACAACACCACGGCCGCAGCGCCGAGCGCATTAAGCAATTGATAGACGAACGCGTTGCCGTGCAGCTTACCCGCCTGCAGCAGAAAGAACGCAAGCAATACGACCGCGACACCGGCGAGCCCAACCCAATCGTGCCATTGCATGTTTATTCTCCCATCGACTTGCACGGGCGCAATTCAGCGCGCCCCTACGCACCACGCTGGCGCAGCGCCTCAAACAAGACGACGCCGGTGGCGACCGAGACATTCAGACTTTCCACCGCGCCGCGCATCGGAATATGCGCGAGGAAATCGCAGGCTTCGCTGGTCAGCCGGCGCATGCCTTCGCCTTCGCTACCCATGACGATCGCGAGCGGGCCCTTGAGATCGAGCTTGTAGAAATCCTGCCCAGCGTCATCGGCGAGACCGACGAGCCAGACCCCGCGATCCTTCAGCGCCTTGAGCGTGCGCGCCAGATTGGTCACCGCGAAAAACGCCACACGATCCGCCGCGCCGCTGGATGCGCGGCGCACGGTCGGCGTGATGCCCGCAGCCTTGTCCTTGGGCACGATCACTGCCGTCACGCCCGCACCTTCCGCGCTGCGCAGACAGGCACCGAGATTGTGCGGATCGGTCACGCCGTCGAGCACCAGCAGCAAAGTATCTTTTTCCGCCTTCTCCACAAGTTCATACAGTTCGCTTTCCGCGCGCGGCGGCGGTGCTCGGTACCGCGCGACCGCGCCCTGATGACGCGCACCGCCGGTCATGCGGTCCAGCGCGTCGCGCGGGCGCGCATGCGGCTTCAAACCCAGGTCGCGCGCACGCTCGGACAGCTCCTTCACGCGTGCGTTCTGGCTATCGGTCTCGAAATACAATTCGAGGATATTTTTCGGATCGTTGGTCAATGCGGCATCGATCGAATGGATGCCGAACAGCAATTCGCCGCTCATTTGCGTCTCTTCCTTGTCGGCGTCGCCGGCTTGTTTGGCATTTCCGGCGCCGACGCACTTGGTGCGGCCGCGGATCGATCCTGGGTAAGGCGGAAGTCGATTTTGCGATCCTCCATGCTTGCGCGCAGCACCTGCACGCGCACCGCGTCGCCGAGGCGGAACTGCAGACCGCGACGCTCGCCGCTGAGCAGATGGCGCACCGGATCGAAATGGTAGTAGTCGTTCGGCAGCTGGGTGATATGCACCAGACCGCTGACCTGCGACTCGATCAATTCGACGAACAGGCCGAACGAGGTGACGCCGGAGACGATGCCATCGAATTCGCTGCCAACGTGCTTCTCCATCCACGCGCACTTGTAGCGCTCGTCGACGTCGCGCTCGGCCTCGTCGGCGCGGCGCTCGTTGTGCGAACAATGCGTTCCCAGCCCGGCCATCTCGCTCGCGCTGTAGGTATAGTCGGACGGATTACCCTTGGTCAACGCGTAGCGAATCGCACGATGCACGAGCAGATCCGGATAGCGCCGGATAGGCGAGGTGAAATGCGCGTAGGCGTCGAGTGCCAGACCGAAATGTCCCGCATTCTGCGGGCTGTAGACCGCCAGCGATTGCGAACGCAGCAGCACGGACTGGATCAGCCCGGCATCGGCGCGATCGTGGATCTTTTTCAGCAGCGCGGAAAAATCCGCCGGCTTCACGTCGGCATGCGGCGGCATGCGCAGACCGAATTCGAGCAGGAATTCCTGCAGGTCTTCGTACTTGGATTCCGGCGGCGGCGCATGCACGCGATACAGCGCGGGAATCTTGTGCTTGTCGAGGAAACGCGCGGCCTCGACGTTGGCCGCAATCATGCACTCCTCGATGAGCTTGTGCGCGTCGTTGCGCGGCTCGGCGCCGAGTTGCTCCACCTCGCCGGACGCGGCGAGGCGGAACTTCACCTCACGGCTGTCGAAATCGATCGCACCGCGGCGCTGCCGCGCCTTGGCGAGAATCTGATACAGCTGATGCAGGTTTTCGAGCTGCGGCAGCACATCGGCGAGTTCGCTACGCGCATCGGCATTCTTTTCGCCAATCGCCTGCCAGACGCGCGTGTAAGTCAGGCGCGCATGCGAACGCATCACCGCGGGATAGAACTTCGTATGCGAAACATCGCCCTCGTAGCCGACGCGCATGTCGCAGACCATGCACAGGCGTTCGACCTTCGGATTGAGCGAGCAGATTCCGTTCGACAGCGTCTCCGGCAGCATCGGCACGACGAATCCGGGAAAGTAGACCGAGGTCGAGCGCTTCACCGCCTCGTCGTCGAGCGCCGTGCCGGGGCGCACGTAATGCGACACATCGGCAATCGCGACGATCAAACGCAAGCCACCCTGTACCGGTTCGGCGAACACCGCATCGTCAAAATCGCGCGCGTCTTCGCCGTCGATGGTGACCAGCGGCAGCTTGCGCAGATCGATGCGACCGGCGATTTCCTCACGCGTCACTTGCGGCTCGACCTGCGCCGCTTCGCGCAACGCCGCGTCGGGCCATTCGTGCGGCAGACCATGACCGGCAATCGCCATCTCGACGATGATCGACGGCGTAAGCCGCTCGCCGAGCACGCTGACCACTTCGCCGATCGGCCCGCGCTGCGCGGTCGGCGGCTGAGTGATCTCGACCACAACGATCTGCCCCGAGCGCGCGCCGCGCTCCTTGCCCGGCGGAACCAGCACGTCCTGATGCATGCGCCGATCGTCGGGCGCGACGAGGACGACGCCGTTTTCCATCACCACGCGCCCGACCAGGCGCGAGGCGCGGCGTTCGAGCACCTCGACGATCGCACCCTGCTTGCGTCCGCGCCGATCCACACCGACGATCGACAACAGCACGCGATCGCCATGCAGCACCTTGCGCATCTCCGCGGGGGAAATGTATACATCGTCGCCACCCACGTCCGGACGCAGAAAACCGAAGCCTTCCGCATTCGCGATGATCGTGCCGGGGATCAGGTCGAGCCGAGCCGCGGCGCCATAGCCGCCGCGCCGATTCTGCAGCAACTGACCATCGCGCAGCATCGCGCCAAGGCGCTTGGTCAGCGCCTCGATATCGCGCTCGTTTGTAAGCTCGAGACCGAGCGCGAGCGCTTCGACCTTCAGCAGCTCGCCGCGCTCGGCGAGATATTTGAGGATCACTTCACGGCTTGGAATCGGATGCTCGTAGCGCTGCGCTTCGCGTTCGGCATGCGGATCATGATGACCCGTGCCACGAGGACCGTGTCCACCGGTTTTCGCCGTTGTGGACGGCGGCGCGCCGCGCTGCTGCGGTCGACCGGAGCGATCGCCAGCATGGGACTGTCCGCCGCGGGCGGCCGGCGTAAATCCGTCGTGTTTGCCCTTCGCCGCGGGCACAGTTTTTTTGCCCTGCCCGGGCTGGGCCTGTCTCGACGGCGGCGCGTTCGCGATATCCGGCAGCCAGCCCGGCAATTTGTTGCTCGCCTTGCCACGTTTCGCGACGGCGGGGGATTTTTTCTTCAATGGAATTCTCGTTGGAATGCGGTTGGCGGCAGCGGCGCGCCACCAAAGCCTATTATAGGGCCGACATTGACAGTTTCGCGGTCCGGCGCTATCGTGCGCGACCTTGCGCATAGCGCAGCGCGCACCTTGCCCGGGTGGCGGAATTGGTAGACGCACTAGCTTCAGGTGTTAGCGATGCAAGTCGTGGAGGTTCGAGTCCTCTCCCGGGCACCATCAACCTCCGATCTTCGACCGTGCTTCTGCGGTGCATGCACATCATCGCTACTTGAGAATATATCGTACAGGATATATAATAAGTGGTATGAACGGGCGGCAGGTCATCAAGGCGCTCGAATCGCATGGCTTCAAGGTGCTGCGCGTCAGCGGCAGCCACCATATTCTCGGCAATGGCGCGCGCAAAACCACGGTTCCCGTGCATGGCACTGTCGACTTGAAAGTCGGCACGCTCAAAAGCATAGAAAAGCAGACCGGAGTGAAACTGAAATGAACATCGTTCGATTCATGGCGGTTCTCGAGGCGCAACGCGAAGGCGGTTTCACCGTCACGTTTCCGGATGTCCCCGAGGCGATCACCGAGGGCGACGACCGCGACGCCGCTTTGTTCAATGCGGCGGAAGTGTTGACGTTGTGTCTTGAGCAGAGGATCGAGGACGGCGATCCTGTTCCCGCCGCGCGCAAGGTCAAGAACGGAACATGGATCGAGCCGTCGGCGGCGGTGCAGGCGGCAGTGTTGATGCGGCAGACACGCGAGGCGCAGGGCAAGACGCTTGCCGACATGGCGCGAGCGCTGCACACCTCCTGGCCCGCGGCGCAGCGCCTCGAACAGCCGGGCAGCAATCCCACCCTGAAGCAACTCGAGCGCGCAGCCGCGGCCCTCGGCAAACGCCTGGTGGTCGAACTGGCATAAGGGTCCTCCAGCGTGCCAGGGTAAAACCGTGGAGGTTCGAGTCCTCTCCCGGCACCACCCCAACATCCTATAACGTAAAAAGGCCGGCGCAGGGCCATGCGTGTAGGACAAAGATTGCTCTGCTGAGTCCGTAACCCGAGCCGCTACGGCTAGGCAGGCCAGCCGAAAGTTGGATCCCTTCACCCGTTGCCGTGGTTCTCTTGCTGGCAATCTGTAACCGATAGAGTTACACTCTGCGCATGATCCTGACCTTTCGTCATAAAGGACTTGAGCGGTTCTTTCGTACTGGCAGCACGAGCGGCATTCAAGCCAAGCACGCAAAGAAGTTGCGCCTGATTCTCGCCCAACTGGATCAAGCCAAGATGGTCGAAGACATGAACACGCCGGGCTTGGCTCTGCACGCGCTCAAGGGCGACCGTAAAGGAACGTGGTCTGCCACAGTGCAGGCGAATTGGCGGATTACTTTTCGATTCGAGAACGGCAACACCGAGGTTGTGAACTATGAAGACTATCACTAGAACACCGGGCACCCGGCAGCACAATCCGCCGCACCCCGGTGAAGTGCTCGCTGGTTTGTGGATGGAGCCGCTGGGCTTGACCGTCACTGCGGTCGCCGAGGCGCTTGGCGTATCGCGCAAGACGGTTTCCAAGATCGTCAACGGCAATGGCGCCGTCACGCCGGAGATGGCGATGCGGCTCGAACTGGCATTCGGCGCGAGTGCGCAGTCGTGGCTTGGACATCAGGCCGCGTTCGACTTGTGGCAGGCGGAACAAGGTCGCGCGCGCCTTGCCAAGCAGGTACGTCGCATTGAGAGTCGACAGGCTGCATGAGGCAGTGGGCGATTCTGTGGCGATTTTTGAAGGGGCAAAGGAAGGGTGCGCTTGAAATATAGGTTCAGCCCACACTTCGCGTCCTCTTCCGACACCAAATAACAGATCCGAAAGCCCGCGCAAAGCGGGTTTTTTGCCTATGTCCGCCAGCAACCGGCTCAAGCCGGCCGCATGCGCCGCAACTCGCCGATCAGCTCCGTCAGCACCTTGTCCTGCGCAGCCAGATGCTCCTGTATCTGCATCGCTTCATGCAGTACGGCTTCGGCGTCGTTGTAGGTATCGAGCGCGCGTTTGTCCGAGGCCGCACCGTCGACCTTCTGGCCGACGATGATGATCGACAGCAGCACGAGTTGCAGGAAGGTCTGCGCGATCCAGCCGATAAGGGTGCCGGTGCCGCCGCGGACGGCTTCGGGAAGACTGATGAACGCGAGAATGGCGAACAGGTAGGCGCACCACATGGTGCCGACCGCGCCGGTGACCTTCTGCGCGACAAACGTGTTGAAGCGCTGTATCGCATTGTCGTGCGGACGCAGGTCCGCGCGCATGACCGGTCCGCGGTGTTTGCGCTGCGCGATATGCGGATGCGGGACGTGGGTGAAGAGCACACTGCTGCCGCAGGCATGACACGTGGTCGCGCCCGGCGCCAATTTCGCACCGCATTGTGGACAAGACGACATGGTTTCTCCCGGTGGTGGTTTCATCGAAAATCGGTGGCACAGCAAGTCACGCAGTGCACCGCAGCGGCCGAGGATACAACCAAGTTTGAAGGAAACGGCGACCAGCCAGCTTGTAATCCCGGTCTGCATATCGTGAAATGCTCTCAGGGCTGGCGGGAATCCCGTAATGAGCACTCTGGTGTCCGAAGGACTTGTGTCGATCCAGGTCGACAGCGAGGCGTCGACGCTCGTGCAAGTCGATGCCCTGCGCTTGGCCGATCTGGCGTTTGGCGATCCGGGCCGGCAGGCCAGCGCCGTTGCGAGCGGCGATTCGGCGCTGGTCTCGGGCGACACGTTCAACCTGGGTCTGGACGATCCGCTGCAGCGCCGCCGGCTCGGCGACTACGAACTGCTCGAACTGATCGGCGAAGGCGGCATGGGCGTGGTCTATCGCGCCCGTCAGCTCAGTCTGGACCGCGAGGTGGCGGTGAAGGTGCTGTCCGCCGGCCCGTGGGCGTCAAAGGACTTTATCGAACGCTTCCACCAGGAAGCGCAGAACGCGGCCCGCCTGCAGCACCCAAACATCGTGGCGATCCACGACGTGGGCACGGACGAAGACCTGCATTTCTTCAGCATGCATCTGGTGCGCGGCCGGACACTGGCAGACACACTGCGTCGCGAGGGCAAGCTACCGGCATTGCAGGCCGCAGCACTTCTGATCCCGATTGCGCGTGCAATCGACTACGCACACTCTCTGGGCGTGCTGCACCTAGATCTGAAGCCGGCCAATGTACTGGTCGATGCAGACGGTGTTCCGCATGTCGCCGACTTTGGTCTGGCGCGCCGTCTGGAACGCGAGCTGGCGCTGAGCAATGTCGAAATCTCGGGAACCCCCAGTTACATGGCGCCCGAACAGGCCACGAGCGGTGCGCAAAAGATTACCGCCGCGACCGATGTGTGGGGATTGGGTGCGATTCTGTATGAACTGGTGACCGGCCAGCCACCTTTCCTTGGGCAAACCGCACGGGGGACGCTCGACCTGGTGCTCGACGGCGCACGCCGATCGGTGCGCGATCACGTTCCGACACTGCCGCGCGATCTGGAAGCGATCATCGACCAATGCATGGTGCGTGATGTGTCGCGCCGCTATGCAACTGCCGGCGCGTTGGCCAATGATCTGGAAGCGTTCGTCGAAGGCCGACCGGTCGCGGCGCGACCGCTCAATCCATTGCAACGCATTGAGCACTGGGTGCGGCGCGAACCCAAGTTTGCCGTAGCGGCGCTACTGATTGTCGGACTGGCAGGCATCGTCGCAACCACGCAGCAATGGCGGCGCACGGCGATTCCGGCCAAATCGATCGCCGTGCTGCCCTTGGCCAACGAGAGCGGCGATGCGAGCCAGCAGTATTTTTCGGATGGATTGTCGGAAGACCTGATCACCGCCCTGTCGCAGTTCGCCGGTCTGAAAGTGATCGATCGCAACTCGTCGTTCCAATTCCGCGACAGCAAGGAAAGCAGCGCCAACATTGGCACCAAGCTCGGTGTCGCCAGCCTGCTCGAGGGCAGCGTTCGCCGCGTGGGCGATGTGATACGCGTCAACGCGACCTTGGTCAAAGCTGCCGACGGCACTACGCTGTGGTCCGAACGTTATGATCGCCCCTACAAGGATTTGTTTGCGTTGCAGGACGACATCACCAAGGCCGTTGCCGGTGCGCTACAAGCCAAGCTGTTGCAAACCGGCAGCGGTGGCGCGGCGATCCAGAACACGCGCCCACCCAGCGGCAATCTCGACGCCTACAACGCGTGGCTGCAAGGCAATTTCTATGCGGCCCGCCGCGGCGGCGAAGACGACTTGCGTCGCACGATCGACGAGTACGATCGCGCGATCAAACTTGACCCGCGCTACGCACAAGCTTACGCGGACCGCTCGTATGCGCAGACGGATTTTGCCGGGAGTTACCTCGCCAACGCCGCCGCGGCGGATACCTACGCGCATGCGCACGAGGACGCCGAGCGCGCATTGTCGCTCGCACCGGACCTTGCCGGTGCGCATAGAGCACTCGGTTTTGTGCTGCAAAGTGGTGACCTCAATACAGCTGGTGCCGAAGCCGAGTTTCGCAAAGCAGTGGCGTTGGCTCCGGATTCCTCAGATGCGAAAACCAGCCTGGGTTTGGCTCAGGCAGCGCGCGGACGTCTGGAGGAAGGCATTGGGCAAATTCACCAGGCCGTGCAACTCGATCCGCTCAACGGGCGCGCTCATCGAGCGCTCGGCGATATCGAGCTTGCACTGGGCCGGCTCGATGCAGCCGAACAGGCGATCCGCAGAGCGGTCGAACTTCGGCCAGACGTAGCGACGAACCGCAGGTCGCTGATCTATGTCGACATCCGCCGCGGTGACCAAGCAACCGCCATGCGCGATGCGCAGCAGGAGCCATCTGAACTTTATCGCACGGTGGAGACGGCTTTCGTCCTGCAGATCGGCAGCGACCACGCCGCGGCCGATGCGGCGCTGAAGGCCTTTATCACCCAGATGCCTGACTTGTCGGCCTTCCAGATTGCCGAGATGTATGCGTTGCGCAAGGATCCGGACCAGGCGTTCGCCTGGCTGGACCACGCCTGGTCCGTGCGCGACCCGGGCGTTACGGAATTGCTCTGGGACCCGTTCCTGCTCGCCTACAAGGACGATCCGCGCTTCGCCGCGTTCTGCAAGAAGGTCGGATTGCCGGTGCCGGCGGATGCTACCGGCAAAACACGCCTCTGATGCTCAACCCAAATTTCTTCGCCGAACTCAAACGCCGCAATGTGCTGCGCGTCGGCGCGTTCTATGCCGCTGCTGGATGGCTGCTGGTGCAGATCGCGACGCAGGTGTTCCCGTTTTTCGATATTGCCAACTGGGTGGTGCGGCTGGTTGTGGTGGCCGTGATCGTCGGCTTTCCATTCGCGCTGATTTTCTCCTGGTTCTACGAATTGACGCCGGAGGGACTCAAGCGCGAAAGCGAACTCGCGCAGTCCGCTTCGATCACGCGCTCGACCGGCAAGACGCTGGATCGCTGGATAATCGCGGTGCTGGCGCTCGCCGTCGTCGTGTTGCTCGCCGATAAATTCGTGCTGCACAAGAATGCCGATGCCGCGCTCGGCAAATCCATCGCGGTGCTGCCGCTGGTCAATGAGAGCGGCGATCCGCAACAGGATTACTTCTCCGATGGGCTGTCGGAAGAGCTGATCTCCGCGCTCGGGCAGGTGCACGACCTGAAGGTGATCGGGCGCAATTCGTCGTTCCAATTCCGCGGCGGGCAGCAGGACGACAGCGCGGCCATCGGCGTGAAGCTCGGTGTCGCCACTCTGCTCGAAGGCACCGTACGCAAGCTGGGCGATCAGGTGCGCATTGTTGCATCGCTGATCAATGCGGCCGACGGCAGCCAATTGTGGTCGCAAACCTACGACCGCGAACTCAAGGATGTCTTCGCCGTGCAGAGCGAGATCGCCACCGCAGTGGCAGGCGCATTGAAATCGACCCTGCTCGGCAACGTCGCCGAGTCCAGCGACAAACCACCGGGCGGCAACCTCAACGCCTACAATGCGCTGCTGCAAGGCAATTTTTATTTGAACCGTCTGACGGAAGAAGACTGCCGAAAAGCGATCCCCTATTACGACGAGGCGATCCGCCTCGATCCGCGTTACGCGCTGGCTTACGCCGGGCTGTCCTTCGCTTGGCGCCAACTCGCGTCGAGCTGGCTCGACAAGGCCGGTGCTGCCGCAGCCTTCGCCAAGGCACGCAGTGCCGCGCAGACCGCGTTGGCGCTCGCGCCCGATCTGAGTCAGGCCCATGAAGCGCTTGGCTGGTTGTTGCTCACGGCCGATCTGGATGTGTCCGCGGCGGAAGTTGAATTCCGCCAGGCGATGGCGCTGGCTCCCTCGGCGGCCAGTCCGAAGAACGCACTGGGCTACGCGTTGGCGTTCCAGGGCCAGCGTGAGGCAGCCGCCGATTTGTCCCGTCAGGTGATCGCACTCGAACCGCTGCGTATTAACGGATACCTGAATCGTGCTCGCGTGCTGACCGCGCTCGGCCACTACGACGAAGCCGAAGCCACGCTGCGCAAGTCGCTCGAACTGCAACCGACGGCATCCCGGCAATATGTCTACTTGGCCACGATCGATCTGCTGCGCGGCAATGCGGACGCGGCGCTGCGGGACGCGCAGCGCGAACCCGAAGGCTTCTGGCGCAACTATGCGCTGGCCTTGGCGCAGCAGGCGAGCGGCGATCAGACGGCGGCGGACGCGGCGCTGCAACGCCTCATCGAACACGATGCGGACGCCGGTCCGTTCCAGATCGCCAACGTCTACGCGCTGCGCAAGGATCCGGATCACGCGTTCGAGTGGCTCGACCGCGCCTACGCCGACCGCGATTCCGGCCTGACGCAACTGCTCGTCACGCCCTTCCTGCTCGCCTACAAGAACGATCCGCGCTTCGCCGCGCTATGCGCAAAGCTGAAGATCCCGGCGCCGGGTGCGGACACCAAACCCTGACTCCCGTTGTTGTGCATCCAATGTGACGTTCCCTCAATCATTTTGCATGCAAAGTCAGTCACCTTCTCCCGCTCGCGGCGACCAGAGGGAGTGCACAGCTGAGAAGGTGCCGAAGGCGGATGAGGGTGGTGCCGGCGAAGCGCGCGCCGCTCCATATTGCGCCACCCTCACCCGGCGCGCTACGCGCGCCAACCTCTCCCGCCAGCGGGAGAGGTAAGCCGATAATGGCAAGTTACTAACGGGATGTGGCACTAGTCGAGCGTCAATTCGCCGCGCATCAATTCGATGACGCGGCCGCCGACGCGGATGCGTTTTTCCGCATCGACATCCAGATGCAGCAGGCACGGTCGACCGGCCGCAGCTCCCTGGTGCACATCCAGCTGTAGCGGTAACTGCGCGTTGGCCGCGAGCAGATAGGCGCCGAGATTCGCGCACGCCGAGCCGGTGCCCGGATCCTCGATCATCGCGCCGCTCTGATAGAAGAAATAGCGCGACACGATATTTTGCCTGTCGCGCCGCGCGAAGACATAGGCCTGCGCTTCCATGAAGTTGCCGCAGTACTTGACGCACAATTCGGTGCGCGGCGCCGCGCGCGCGACCGCATCGGCGCTGGCTAGCGGAACGATCAACTGCTCGACGCCCGCATCGATCCACATCGGTGCAGCGGCGATATCGCTCTCGTTCAAACTCAGTGCAGCTGCGATTTCGGCACGGGTAAATTCGTAGTCGCGATAGGCCGGCGGCTTGGCAGTCAATGTCCACACATCGCCCTGTGCAGTGACCGGAATGACACCGGCCTTCATCTGTAATCTCAGCGCATCGCCCGCACGCCCGAGTGCACGCAGCACATGCGCGGTGCCGAGCGTGGGATGTCCCGCGAAGGGCATTTCGAAGCCCGGTGTGAAGATGCGCACCTGTGCATCGGCGATAGCGCTACCAGGCACGCTTGTATGAAGAGTGCGGCCATGGACGGCCGCTTCGTGATCCTCGCGATCAGGGACGCTTTTGTGAGAAGTGCGGCCACGGATGGCCGCGTCGTGATCCTCGCGATCATGGACGATCGCACAAATAAACGTCGTTTCGGAAAGGTTGAATTGCAGCGCGATCTGCTGCATTTCCGCATCGCTCAGGCCATCGGCGTTCTCGATCACCGCCAGCGGATTGCCGGCCAGACGCGACTCGGCGAACACATTCACGACGCGAAAACGATAGACGCGACTCATGCGAGGTTCCCGCGGAATCAGGCATGTAGTATACAAGTATCACAACATGGGGCGTGCCGCCGCTTGACGCGGCGACAGGAACTCCGCAAGCGGATTAATGCCGCGCTTGAAACTGCGGGTAGTCGCGTTCGATGATCCGGTACAGCGCTTCGGTGAAGCGGTCTGCGTCGGCGTGGGCAAGATGCGACCATTCGGGCAGGTCAAATCCCTGCAGCTCCGGATAGTCCTCGAAGTGGATACCCGGTGCGCCGGTACGCGCGAGCAGCACGTCCCAGGTCTTCGCGCGCGGGAACACCTTGTTGTCGAATTCGAGATAGCGTCCGCCCGTCGGCGGGCGTACGAACAGCACCTGTACGCCACGCGCGCGCAGTTTCGCGACCGCATCGACCGCGCGCTGGATCTGCGTGTCGATGACCTTCTGCAACTTTTCCGGTGTATCGATGCTGGGCGGCGGCGGCGCGTCGAAGCGCTGGGCCCAGATGCTGCGCGCGAGCTCGCGATACGCCGGGTCGGTTTCGAGCTTGCTCCAGATATGCGTGTTGCGATCGGCGTCCTGCTCCATCAGCTTTCTTACCGGGTCGATTCCCGGAATGCCGGGACGGCGTGGCCACGCCTGCCGCTTGACCACCGCGGCCAGCGCAAAATCGAAATCGTAGAACGCAAAATATGGTTCGACGAGCGCGCGCGACAGCGTGTTGCCGACGCGTTGCGACGGTGTTTCCTTGCGGAAGTACGGCACCACGTCGCCGCGATACGAGAAACCGCTGAAAAACAGATCCGAGGCGACCCCGACGAGCAAGTGTCCGCTGAAATTCGGATCGGCGGCGAGGTCCTCGAGCAAGATCACGGCGGATGTGCCTTCGATCGCGAGCTGGATCGGGCGCTCGCCCGCCGCCTTCGCCCAAATCGGAAGCTCGACGTCGAACAGCACGCGCGACGAGCCGATGAGCACGGTCTTGCCGCCCTCACCCGCGTCGATGCGGCGGCGCTGCTGCGCCCACTCGGCGTTGCTGTTGTAGTAGCCCGGCGTCGCGCCAAATGCGCGCCAGTACATCTCCCAGCCCGCCATCAGCAGCGCGAACAACACGAGCGCCACGAGGAAGATCGGCCGCCATGGACGCGCCGGCACGTCACGCTCGGGCACCGGTTGCGCGACGCCCGGTCGATCGGCCGCAGTCAGCCGATCGGCGCCGGAGCTGCTGATCTGCGGCAGCGCGGATCCCGAACTGTCAGAACTGGAAGTAGATGAATGCACTGCCTTCTCCCTGAGCTATGACGATCGCAAACGCCATCAGCGCCCACACCGCGCACAACGCCGCCGGATGCGTGCGCGCCACGACCGATTCGAGCGTCCGTCCGCGCATGAACCAGTGCGTGGATACGATCGCGGTGACGATCGCCGCTGCGGAGATCAGCGCAAAACTCGAAAGGATCGGGCGCGCGTCCGCATGCTGGCCGAACATGCCGCCAAGGACGAGCCACGCCTTGCTGAACGTCTTCGCGCGGAAGAATACCCACGTCAGGTTGACCAGCGTATAGGTCAGCAAGCCGAGGCAAACGAACGCGAGCGGGCCGGGGCGATAGCCGCCGAAACGCCCGCGCAGGAAACGTTCGATCGCGAGATACATCCCGTGCAGCCCTCCCCAGACGACGAAGGTCCAGTTCGCGCCGTGCCAGAGTCCGCCGAGCAGCATCGTCACCGTCAGGGCGACGTAGGTGCGCGCGACGCCATGCCGGTTGCCACCGAGTGGAATGTAGAGATAGTCGCGCAGCCACGACGACAACGTGATGTGCCAGCGTCGCCAGAAATCCGAGAAGCCGACCGCCGCATACGGGAAGCGGAAGTTGTCGGGCATCGCGAAGCCCAGGCACAGCGCGGCGCCGATCGCGGTCGTCGAGTAGCCGGCGAAGTCGCAGAAGATCTGCCCGCTGAAAGCAAGAGTGCCTACCCAGGCGTCGAGCGCGCCGGGAATCTTGTTGTTGTCGTAGACCGCTTGGGCGACGTCGGAGAGGAAGCTGTCGGCGAGCACGATCTTGTTGAACAGGCCGAGCGTCATCAGCGCGAGACCGAAACGCAACTGCTCGCCGGTCGCGCGGCGTGGCTGCTCGAACTGCGGCACCAGCTCGGTCGGGCGCATGATCGGTCCGGCGACCAGATGCGGGAAGAAAGTCACGAACAGTGCGTAATCGAGCAGATTCTTTGCCGGCAGCGCGCGCCGCAGGTAGACGTCCAGCGTGTACGACATTGTCGCGAACGTATAGAACGAGATGCCGACTGGCAGCACGATGTCGAACTTCGCGGGCTGCCAGACGACGCCAAACGAAGACATCAGCGCCGTGAAGTTGTCGAGCAGGAACTGACCGTACTTGAAGTAGACCAGCATGCCGAGGTTGGCGATGACCGAGAGCAGCATCCAGGCGTGTCGCGTGGCCTCGCGCTTCGCCTTGACGAGGCCCTGCGCCGCGTACCAGTCGACCACCGTCGACACCCAGAGCAGGATGATGAACGGCGGATTCCACGCGGCATAGAAGATATAGCTCGCGATCAGCAGGTTGATCTTTTTCGTGGTCCAGGAAAACGGCATCGAGTGCAGCGCAAGCACGCACGCGAAAAACACCACGAAGGTGAGTGAATTGAAAACCATTGCCGCCCCCTGAGAGCCGTCTCCGCGACTGCGCCGTACCCCTACGGCATCGCGGAGAGCCTTATCTTCGCAGCAAACCGCCCGCGCCGCCAGCGCGGCGGCGATCAGGCGATGGCGGCTGCCGTGGTTACCGCGCCGCGCTCGAGTGCCGCGCTACCGCTGCGCGCCAGTTCGAGTACGCGGCCGACCTGCCCGAGATCGGCGAGGAAGGCGTTGACTTCCGCGCCATCGCCGGTGAATTCGATCGTGCGCACGCCCGCGCTGATGTCGATTACCTGCGCGCGCGGTTGCCGGCGCAGGCAGGCAACGAAGGGATTGAGTGCATCGGTGGCGACGTCGAGCTTGACCAGGACCAGTTCAATCTCGAAATGATCGCGGCCGGTCAGGTCGGCGATCTCGATCACTTCGATCAGCTTGCGCGACTGCTTGATGATCTGGTCGATCACCGCATCGTTGCCGAAGGTGACCAGAGTCAGGCGCGAGATCGAGGCATCGTGCGTGGCCGCGACGCTGAGCGAGTCGATATTGTAGCCGCGCGCGGAAAACATGCCGGCGACGCGCGCCAGCGCACCCGCTTCGTTTTGCAAAAGGATGGATATGATTCTGCGCATCAGAACATTTCCGCCGGTCCAACTTCCTGCCCCGTCGGTTTCTGCCGCGACGGAATATGATCGCCGGTGATCATCTCGGCGTAGCTCATGCCGGGTCCGACCATCGGATACACACCCGCTTCGGGATCGATGATGACTTCGAGGAACGCAGGGCCATCGAACGCGACGAACTCGGCGATCACGCGCGGCAGGTCCTCGGGTTTGTCCAGGCGCACGGCATACGGAAACCCGTCAGCCTGCGCGGCCTTGACGAAATCCTTCTTGTGCAGGCTCTTGTCGCTGCCGGAGAAGCGGCCCTTGAAAAACAGCTTCTGCCACTGGCGCACCATGCCGTCGCCGAAATTGTTGAGCACGACGACCTTGATCGGCAGGTTGTAGGTGGTCACCGTTTCGAGCTCACCCAGATTCATGCGGATGCTGGCGTCGCCGTCGATATCGATCACGGTCAGATCGCGGCGCGCGAATTGCGCGCCGATCGCCGCGGGCAGGCCGAAGCCCATCGTGCCCATCGAGCCTGAGGTCAGCCACAGGCGCGGCTCGCAGAAGTCGAAATACTGCGCCGCCCACATCTGGTGCTGGCCGACGCCGGTGCTGATGATCGCGCGCCCACGCGTGTGCTTGTTGATTTCCTCGATCACCGCATGCGGCTGGATCTGTGCGGCAGCGCGGTCGTAGTTCATCGCGTACGTCTTTTTCAGATCGGCGATATGCGTATGCCATGCGGCGTAGTCGCTCGCTGGTCTGGAGCCATTTTTCTTGCCGAATTCGCGCAGCGCGTCGAGCGTACGCGTGAGGTCGCCCAGATGATGCCAGTCGACGCGCTTGACCTTGTCGATCTCGGCTGGATCGATATCGAGATGCGCGATGAACTTCGCCCCGACGGCAAATTTGTTCGGCACGCCAGCGACGCGGTCGTCGAAGCGGCTGCCAACCGCGATCAGGAAATCGCAGTCCTCGGTCGCGTAGTTCGCGAACGCCGTGCCATGCATGCCGAGCATGTGCAGCGCCAGCGGCGTGGTGGTATCGCAAGCGCCGATACCCATCAGGGTGGTGGTCACCGGAATGCCGAACGCATTGGCGAAATCGCGCAGGCTGCGCGCGGCTTCCGCGGCGATCACGCCGCCGCCCGCGTAGATCAGCGGCCGCTTGGATTTCGCCAGCGCATCGAAGAAGATCTTGCACGCGTCATCGTCGAGTGTGGATTTCTCCACGGCGCGCAGACGCGCGCGGTAGCCGGGCACCGGCAACACGCTGGCGCCATCGAACACGAGATTGGTGTTCTGCACATCCTTCGGAATATCCACGACGACCGGGCCGGGGCGCCCGCTGCGCGCAATCTCGAACGCGCTGCGCAAGGTCGCTTCGAGCTTGCCCGCGTCGGTTACCAGGAACACATGCTTGGTGCACGCCGCCATGATGCTGCTGATCGGCGCTTCCTGGAATCCGTCCGTGCCAATCGCTGCGGTCGGCACCTGACCGCAGATCACGACGATCGGAATCGAATCGGCCATTGCATCGCGTACCGGCGTGACCGTGTTCGTCGCGCCCGGTCCCGAGGTCACGATCGCGACGCCGACCTTGCCCGATGCGCGCGCATAACCCTGCGCCATAAAGCCCGCGCCCTGCTCGTTCGCCGGCACGATCAAGGGGAGCGGTTCGCTGCCATCGGCACGCAGATGCGCGTGATTGAAGCGGAACACCGCATCGTACACCGGCAGGATCGCGCCGCCGGAATAACCGAACACGACATCGACGCCCTCGTCGGCAAGCACCTGTATGACGATATCCGCGCCACTCAGGGTCTTGCCGGCGAGCGGATGTGCGCTGGTCATTGGCGTTGGTTTGAGTTGTATGTTCACGGTGTTTTCCTGTTCACTTTATGCAGTCACCTCTCCCGCCGGCGGGAGAGGGAAAGCTCAAACCACCTTCTTCAACACGGGTGCTGCGGGTGCGGCAACCGTAGGAGTAAGCCACGGCATGCGCGCACGTAGCGCCGCGCCGACCTTCTCGATCTGGTGGTCGAGGTCCTTCTGCTTGTATGCGTTGTAGTTCGGCAGACCCGCCGCGTATTCGGCCGTCCATTCACGCGCGAAGGTACCGTCCTGGATCTCCTTCAGCACTCCGCGCATCTTGTCCTTGGTCGCCGCATCGACGACGCGCGGGCCGCGCGTGTAATCGCCGTACTGCGCTGTCTCGGAAATGAAGGTGAGCATCTTGGTCAGGCCGCCTTCGTAGAACAGGTCGACGATAAGCTTGAGCTCGTGCATCACTTCGTAATACGCGATCTCGGGTTTGTAGCCCGCCTCGACCAGGGTCTCAAAGCCATAGCGTACGAGTTCGCTCGCGCCGCCGCAGAGTACGGCCTGCTCGCCGAACAGATCGGTTTCGGTTTCTTCCTTGAAATCGGTTTCGATCAACATTGCACGCGCGCCGCCGATGCCGGCCGCATAGGCCAGCGCCTTGTCGCGTGCATGGCCACTCGCGTCCTGATGGACCGCGAACAGGCTCGGCACGCCGCGACCGATTTCGTATTCCTTGCGCACCAGCGCGCCCGGACCTTTCGGCGCGACCAGCACGACGTCGATATCCACACGCGGCGCGATCGTCTTGAAGTGCACGTTGAAGCCATGCGCGAACAACAGCGCCGCGTGCGGCTTGATATTCGGCGCGATCACACCGGTATACAGTTTCGGCTGCACCATATCCGGTGTCAGCACGGCGACCAGGTCGGCACCCTTGACGGCTTCCGCGGGTTCGACCACACGCAGGCCGTCGGCCTCGGCCTTGGCCCAGGTCGGACCGCCCGGACGCAGGCCGACAACGACATCGAGACCCGAATCGCGCAGATTCAACGCATGCGCGCGGCCCTGGCTGCCATAGCCGAGGATGGCGATGCGCTTGCCTTCGAGCGGCTGGGTCGTTGCCTTGATTTCAGTACTCATCTTCATTGCTCCTCAAAATAAAATTAAGATCAAAAAATATTTCTTGCCGCAAAGGACGCAAAAAACGCAAAGTAAAACAATATTTTTTTTGCGTCCTTTGCGGCTAAATTCGCCTTAGATCTCCATCACCGCGCCGCGCGCAGCGGAACCCACAGTCTTCGCATATTTTGCGAGCACGCCGCGCGTGACCTTGGGCGGCGGCGCCGTCCACGTCTTGCGCCGCGTTTCCAGATCAGCATCGGTTTCGATCACGCGCCGTTCGGCATCGATCACGACGCGATCGCCGTCGCGCAGCAGCCCGATTCCGCCGCCCTTTACAGCTTCCGGCGCGATATGCCCGACCATGAAGCCGTGCGTCGCACCGCTGAAGCGGCCGTCGGTAATCAGCGCGACATCATCGCCGAGTCCACGTCCGACCAGGGCCGCGGTTACCGCGAGCATCTCGCGCATGCCGGGGCCGCCGGCGGGGCCTTCGTTGCGGATCACAACGACATCGCCCGCCTTGATCCTGCCTTCCTGCACCGCGCGAAAGGTGTCCTCCTCGCTCTCGAACACGCGCGCGCTGCCGCTGAATTGCAGCTTGCCCTTGGCCGAGAGTTTGAGCACGCAACCTTCGGGCGCGATATTGCCGTACAGAATCGAGTAACCGCCGCGCGACTTGAACGCGCGACTCACCGGTACCACGACCTGTTGATCGGCCGGCGCCGGCGCCGCCGCGTCGAGTTCGGCGAATAGCGTCCTGCCACTCAGTGTCGGCGCATCGTCGAGCAGACCCGCTGCACGCAATTCGCGCGCGACCTGGGCCAGACCGCCAGCCTGGGTCATCTCGATCGCGGTGTATCGGCCGCTGGGCATCAGGTCGGCAATCACCGGCGTCGATTTGGACGCGACTTCGAAATCTTCCAGCGTCAGCGGCACTTCGGCTTCATTCGCGATGGCGAGCAGATGCAATACCGCGTTGGTCGATCCCGCAGTCGCATTGGCCACACGCGCGGCGTTGCGGAATGCGGTCGCGCTCAACACATCGCGCGGGCGCAGATTGTTGCGCAGATTCTGCATCGCCAGTTCGCCGCAGCGCCGGGCCGCGTCGCGTTTGGCCGGGTCGGTCGCGGCGATATCGTTGAAACCGAGTGGCGACAGACCCAGCGCCATCAACATCATCGACATCGTGTTGGCGGTGAACTGGCCGCCGCAGGCGCCCGCACCGGGACATGCCTTGTGCTCGACTTGCGACAATCGCGCATCGTCGATCTTGCCCGCGCCATGCGCGCCGACCGCCTCGAACACCTGCTGGATTGTGATCGATTTGCCGTCGAGCTTGCCGTGGTCGATGCTGCCGCCATACAACGCGATGCCTGGAATGTTGAGACGCGCGAGAGCCATCGCTGCCGCGGGAATCGTCTTGTCGCAACCGCAGAGCACGACCATCGCGTCGAGCGAATGGCCGTCGACCGCCAGTTCGATGGAATCGGTGATCACCTCGCGACTGACCAGCGAGGCGCGCATACCCGGCGTGCCCATCGCCATGCCGTCGGTGATCGCGATCGTGTTGAATTCGATCGGCGTGCCACCCGCCGCGCGCACGCCTGCTGCCGCATGCTGGGCGAGATCGCGCAAATTCAGATTGCACGGCGAGATATCCGACCAACTGTGCACGACCGCAACCAGCGGCTTGCGGATCGCCGCCTCGTCGAGCCCGGTCGCATACATCATCGCGCGCGCCGGCGCACGATCCGGCCCCGACTTCATCACGTCGCTGCGCATTTTTCCGTTTGTGTCTTCTATTGCCATCTTTACATCTACCAATTCCAAGACTGCTAAATCGGGCCGCCGCCATCGAATCTGGCTTTTTTCGACGCCTGTTCTTTTTCACGACGCTTGGCGGTGGAGTATGAGATTGCGAAAACCATCAACACTCCCGCGCCAAGCCAAATGATCAGATGCATGACCCAATCGAATGTACTAACCGGAATTTTAGCGGGCGCTCCCCAAAGCACGGGGAAAAATGTGGTGATCACAACTAAGCCGACGATATACACAACCGTAAATCTAAACGCAGAGCGCCGATCTTGTTTCGTCGGAATCACGTTCATGCGGCAACCCTCTCCTTTTGCCCTGCAAGTGCAGCCAGAACAGCCGCCGCGACTTCGTTTGTGTTTGCACCGCCGCCCAGGTCGCGAGTCAGCACGCTGCTCTCGATCACCGCATCGACGGCAGCTTCGATCGCGGCGGCTTCGGACTCCAAGCCCAGCGAGTGGCGCAGCAGCAGCGCGGCGGACAGAATCGTGCCGAGCGGATTAGCGAGACCCTTGCCTGCGATATCCGGCGCCGAGCCGTGGATCGGCTCGTACAGCCCGGCCTTGCCGTCGCCGAGCGAGGCCGATGGCAGCACACCGAGCGAACCGGCCAGCGCGGCAGCCTCGTCGGTGAGAATATCGCCAAACAGATTTTCGGTGACGATCACGTCGTAGGCCGACGGGCGCGTGAGCAGCAGCATCGCCATCGAATCGACGAGCTGATGTTCGAGCGCGACATCCGGATAGTCCTTGGCGATGCGAGTCACCGTGCTGCGCCACAGGCGCGAGGTCTCCAGCACGTTGGCCTTGTCGACGTGGGTGACATGCTTCCTGCGCGCGCGCGCGAACTCGAACGCACGCCGCGTCGCACGTTCGATTTCGACGACGGTGTATTTGCATTCGTCGGTCGCCGTGTCGGCCGTGCGCGTTTTTGCGCCGAAATACGCGCCGCCGGTCAACTCGCGCACGAACAACAAATCCACACCGTGCAGTTTTTCGTTTTTCAGCGGCGACAGCGCTGTGAGCTTGGGATGCACACGCACCGGGCGCAGATTCGCGTACACACCGAGCGCCGAGCGCAGGCCGAGCAGGCCCTGCTCCGGCCGCACTTTCGCGTTCGGATCGGACCACTTCGGCCCGCCGACCGCGCCAAGCAGCACCGCATCGGCGGATTTGCACGCAGCCAGAGTGGCTGGCGGCAGCGGGTCGCCGTGCGCATCGATCGCGGCACCCCCAATGAGCTGCTCGTCGAACTCGAATTCGTGGCGGTACCGCGTCGCGATCGCGCGCAGTACTTCAACCGCAGCAGCGGTGACTTCGGGGCCAATTCCGTCGCCGGGAAGAACAGTGATCTTTGCTTTCATGCTTTTCTCTTTTTTTCTCCCTTCTCCCATCGGGAGAAGGTGGCGCGAAGCGTCGGATGAGGGAAAGGCATCCGCACGCTGTCATTATTTCAACTTGAACCGCTCTTCCCTCATCTGCCTTCGGCACCTTCTCCCGGCGGGAGAAGGAGAAACATCACGCTACCATCCGCTGCTCGAATTCCACGATCAGCGCTTCGTGCTGCAGCAGGAATCCGAGCTGATCGACGCCCATCAGCAGACAGTGTTTCGCAAACGATTCAAGCGCGAACGTGAAGCGCCGGCCGTCTGGCAATTCGATGAATTGCTCCGCGATATCGACATTGAGCTCGATGCCAGGATGATCGAGCAGATACTGGTGCTCGCCTGTCTCCAGCACGACCGCAAGCAGACCATTCTTGAGCGCGTTGCCGCGAAAAATGTCCGCGATCTCGCTCGAAAACACGGCGTGGATACCAAAATCGGTCAACGCCCACGGTGCGTGCTCACGCGAGGAGCCGCAACCGAAATTGCGTCCGGCGACGAGAATTTCGCAGCCCTTCGCCTCGGGTTTGTTGAGCGCGAAGTCGGGGTCCGGACTGCCATCGGGACGATAACGCCAGTCGTTGAACAGGGACTTGCCGAGTCCGCTGCGCTCAGTCGTTGTCAGAAAACGCGCTGGAATGATGCGGTCGGTGTCGATGTTCTCGAACGGCAGCACGACCGTGCGCGATTTGATGTGGGTGAGTGGTTTCACTTCAAATTCCTGCAAAATTTCAACCGTCATTCCGGCAGGCAATGCCGGTCGCTCCTAACAGCGAAGCTGGTCATCTAGAACACATGGAACGTGCGGGCGCTGACGTCTTCCCTGAGGCCTGGATCCTGGCGATCCCTGTCGGGATGACGAGCAAAGAGTTCATGCCGCCTCCGAAACATATTGCGACGGGTCAGCGATCACGCCTGCGAGCGCCGAAGCGGCGGCGACCAGCGGACTGGCCAACACGGTGCGCACGCCCGGTCCCTGGCGCCCTTCGAAATTGCGATTGCTGGTGCTGACGACCAGTTGTCCCGGCTTGCCGATATCGCCGTTCATGCCCAGGCACATGGAGCAACCCGGCTCGCGCCATTCGGCGCCGGCGGCAAGGAACACCTCGTGCAGTCCTTCTTTTTCCGCATCGCGCTTGACCTGTTCGGAGCCCGGCACGACCAGCATGCGCACGCTGCCGGCGACCTTGTGGCCGCGCAGCACGCCGGCGACGGCGCGCAGATCGGACAGGCGTCCATTCGTGCAGCTGCCGACGAAGACGATATCCACGGGCGTGCCGGCGAGTGTGTTGCCCGCTTCGAGCTGCATATAGTCGAGCGCGCGTTTCTCCTGCGCATTCGTCGCGGCGGGAATCAGCGCATCGAGCGTTGCCACCATGCCTGGATGCGTGCCGTAGGTGATGCTCGGACGAATCGCGCCGGCATCGACGACGACTTCGCTATCGAACTTCGTGTCCGCGTCGGATCGGCATTCGCTCCAGCGTGCGACGGCGGCATCCCATGCCACGCCCTGCGGCACGCGCTCGCGGCCCTTGAGCCAGGCGAACGTTGTGGCGTCGGCACCGATCAAGCCTGCCTTGGCGCCGGCCTCGATCGACATATTGCACACCGTCATGCGTTCTTCCATGGTCAGCGCCTCGATCGCGCTGCCGCGGTATTCGATCACATGGCCGGTGCCGCCGTTGATGCCGATCTTGCCGATGATGTGCAGGATCAGATCCTTCGCGGTGATGCCGGGTTTGAGCTTGCCGTTCACCGTGATCGCAAGCGATTTTGGCTTACGCTGCAGCAGGCATTGCGTCGCCAGCACGTGGCCGACCTCGGTCGTGCCGATGCCGAAGGCCAGGGCGCCAAACGCCCCGTGCGTCGAGGTATGACTGTCGCCGCAGACGATTGTCATGCCCGGCTGGGTCGCGCCGAGTTCCGGGCCGATCACGTGCACGATGCCGCGATTTATACTATTCCATCCGTATAACTGTATACCGAATTCTTTCGCGTTCGTTTCGAGCTGGTCGACCTGCGCCTCGGTTTGCGCATTCGCATACGGACGCTTGCCATTCGCATCAGGTGGCAAGGTCGGAGTCGAGTGGTCCATCGTCGCGACGATGCGCTCGGGCCGGCGCACCTTGAGGCCACGCGCGCGCAGTTCGGAAAACGCCTGCGGCGACGTGACCTCGTGCACCAGATGCAGGTCGACATACAGCATCGCAGGCGTTGCCGCGGTTTCCGGTGCGACCTGGTGCGCGTTCCAGATCTTGTCGAGCAGAGTTTGCGCAGCGCCCATTACGCGGCGGCCTTGCTCTTGGCCTGATCTTCCGTGACCGGCGTGAGCCAGCCCCACTCGTCCTTGGTCGCGCCGTCGAACAGGCCGAAGAACGCTTTCTGAATCGCCTTGGTGATCGGCCCGGGCTTGCCCGTGCCGACCGGCTTGCGATCGACCGAACGCACTGGCGTGACTTCCGCCGCGGTGCCGACCATGAACACTTCGTCCGCGGTATACAACGCCTCGCGTGGCAGATCGCGCTCATCGACGGTGTAGCCGAGCTTGCTCGCCAGCGTGATCACCGTATCGCGCGTGATGCCGGCGAGGATGCTCGCGCTGGTCGTCGGCGTGACGATCTTGCCGCGGCGGATGACGAACAGGTTTTCGCCCGCGCCTTCGCTGAGCAGACCGTTGTAGCCGAGCGCGATGCCTTCGTGATAACCGTGGCGCTTGGCCTCGAAGCCGATCAACTGGCTCGACAGATAATTGCCGCCGGCCTTGGCCCACGACGGGAACGTGTTCGGCGCCGCGCGATTCCACGACGACACGCATACATCGGCGCCGTTCTCGATCGCTTCGCCCAGATACGCACCCCACTCCAGCGCCATGATCGCGACATCGACGCTGGAACCGTCCTTCGGCATCACGCCGAGCGGACCGGCGCCGCGAAACACCAGCGGACGCACATAGGCGGACGCCATCTTGTTCGCACGGATCACTTCGTTGCAGGCCGCGTTGATTTCGTCTTCCGTGTAGCCGATATCGATTTCGTAGACTTTTGCCGACTCGAACAGACGTCGCGTGTGATCGGCGAGGCGAAAATACTGCGGACCTTGCAGCGTCGCGTAAACGCGCTCGCCTTCGAACACCGACGAGCCGTAATGCAAGGCGTGCGCGGTCACATGCACCGTCGCCTCGTTCCAGGGTTTGAGTTTGCCGTTGTGCCAGATAAATTCGGTCGTTTTCATGATGCGCCTCTCGTTACGATTTGAAAAAAGAATTTTATTGCCGCGAAGAGCGCAAAGAACGCAAAAAAAGCTCAATTTATACTTTGCGCCTTTTGCGCTCTTTGCGGCCAATAGCTCCTGCTTTGAAACTCTTATGCCTGATTGGCGGCCAGCGGCAAAGCCTGACCGAGATTGATGCGTTCGATGCGATTGACCACTTCCAGCGCGGCGAGTGCCGCGGCTTCGACGATATCCGTCGATACGCCACGGCCGACCAGTTCGCGCCCGCCGTGGCTGACGGTCAGCGTGGCGCGACCCTGCGCATCGGCACCATAGCTTAGCGAGCGGATCTGGAAATCGGTGATCTCGAACTTGACCGCGGTCGCGCGTTCGATCGCGCGCAGCATCGCGTGCACCGGACCGTCGCCGATCGAGCCTTCCGTTTCGCCGACGCTGCGGCCGTCCTCGTGGCGCAGGCGTACGGACGCCGAGGCGCCGCCGCCGAGATGCGAGGCCGCGTGCAACTGCTCCAGCGTCCACGGTCCCAAGGTCGCCGGATCCTGGCCGAGCACGAGCGCATCGAGATCGCTGTCGAACACTTCCTTCTTCTTGTCCGCCAGCGTCTTGAAGCGTGGGAACAGGTCTTCCATCTGCGCCTCGTCCACTTCGTAACCGAGATTCTTCAGGCGATCGCGCAACGCATGCTTGCCGGAATGCTTGCCGAGCACGAGCTGGGTGCGCTCCACGCCGACATCTTCGGGGCGCATGATTTCATAGGTTTCTCGATTCTTCAGCATGCCGTGCTGATGGATGCCCGACTCGTGCGCAAATGCATTTTCGCCGACGATCGCCTTGTTGCGCGGGATCGTGGAGCCGGTCACGTTGGCAAGCAGGCGTGCGGTCGGATACAGCAACTGCGTGCGAATGCCGGTTTCGACCTTGAAGCGATCCGCGCGCGTGCGCAACGCCATCACGATTTCTTCCAGCGCCGCATTGCCCGCACGCTCGCCGATACCGTTGATCGTGCACTCGACCTGGCGCGCACCGGCCGCGACCGCGGCGATGCTGTTGGCGACCCCAAGACCCAGATCGTTGTGACAATGCGAACTCAGGACGACGTTGTCGATGCCGCGCACTTCGCGTTTCAGGCGCGTGAACAGCGCGTGGATTTCCTCCGGCGTGGTGTAGCCGACTGTATCCGGCACATTCACCGTGGTCGCGCCGGCTTCGATCATGCGCGACAACACCTCAATCAGGAATTCTGGTTCAGTCCGGATAGCGTCTTCGGCCGAGAATTCGACATCGTCGCAGAGCGTGCGCGCATGGCGGATCGCCTTGATGCCGGTTTCGACGACTTGTTCGCGGCTCATATTCAACTTGTGCCGGCGATGCAGCGGACTGGTGGCGAGGAAGACATGGATGCGCTTGCTCGCGGCCGGCTCCAGCGCTCGCGCGCAGGCGTCGATATCGCCGATCTGCGCGCGCGCCAGGCCGCAGATGATCGGACCGCGCACTTCTTTGGCGATCGCGTGCACGGCTTCGAAATCGCCGTCGGAGGCCTGCGGGAATCCCGCTTCGAGCACATCCACGCCAAGTTCGGCGAGCGCATGCGCCATATGCAGCTTCTGCGGGCGGCTCATCGAGAAGCCGGGCGACTGTTCGCCGTCGCGCAGCGTTGTGTCGAAAATGCGCACGCGTTCGCGCGCGGGCGAAGCCGTGACTGCACCGGGTCTGGTTACTGCAGGATCGCTATTTTCGCTCATGGCTATTCAGGGCAGAACTACATCGAGGGTCGAACGACTCAGGAGAAATGAAAAACCCCGCACTCGTCGCCGGGTGCGGGGTTTTGGATTCTTCGCCTGGTTCTCTTACTCAGACGCGTCCTAGCCCACACCTCCGTTGGTAATAAGTACGAGGACGAGAAGAAGGAGCGCGCCGCGCATGGCAACGACCCGGGTTGACAGGCCGGCGGCCTGGCAAATCAGGGCGATGCGTTGGCTGCTGCGATGCGTCATTTCCCTACCGTAAACCATGCGCAGAGGCATGTCAACACCCGCGATGCCACCCGCAAACGCCAATATCTGCATACGCCAGCGCATGGTCTGGCTCCATCGGGCATATACACGTCTTTACGGCTGGACATCCAAATCAAATCAACCGCGGCTGCGATTCACGCCATCAGGCAAATGGATCGCGCAAGACGATCGTATCGTCGCGATCCGCGCCGGTCGCGACCAGAGCGAGGTGACAACCGGACAATTCCTCGACCGCGCGCAAGTACGCGCGCGCCGCGGGTGGCAGCTTGTTCCAGTCGCGCACGCTGCCGGTGGGTTCCTCCCAGCCCGGAAATTCGAGGTAAACCGGTTTGCATTCGTCCCAGCCAGCCGCGTCGAGTGGCGCGAGTTCGCGGCGCTTGCCGCGGTATTCGTAGGCGATGCAAACCTTGACGCTTGGCAGCCCGTCGAGCACATCGAGCTTGGTGATCGCGAGGCCATTGATCGCATTGATCTGCGTGGCGCGCTTGAGCGCGACCAGATCGATCCAGCCGCAACGCCGCGGGCGCCCGGTGCTCGCGCCGAATTCGTTGCCGATCTTGCGCAGGCGCTCGCCCATCTCGTCGTTGAGTTCGGTCGGAAACGGTCCGCCACCGACACGCGTCGCGTACGCCTTGCAGATGCCCAGCACATAGTCGATATCGCAGGCGCCGACGCCGGTACCTGCGAGCGCGCCACCGACCGTCGTGTTCGATGAGGTCACATACGGATAGGTACCGTGATCGATATCCAGCAGCGCACCCTGCGCGCCTTCGTAAAGAATGTTTTCGCCGCGGCGACGCGCGTCGTAGAGCAGGGTCGCCACGTCGTCGATCATCGGCCGCAGGTATTCGCTGAACGCCAGCGCATCGTCGAGCACCTTCTGGTAATCGACGCCTTCGGCCTTGAGCCAATGCACGAGGACGAAATTGTGGTAGTCGACCGCCGCGCGCAGTTTTTCGGGCAACTCCGACGGATACATCAGATCGGCGACGCGCACGCTGCGGCGCGCGACCTTGTCCTCGTAGGCCGGGCCGATGCCGCGCCCCGTGGTGCCGATCGCCTGTTTGCCAGCTGCCTTTTCGCGCGCCTGATCGATCGCAATGTGGTAAGGCATGATCAGCGGGGTCGCCGGACTGATCTTCAGGCGCGAGCGCACTTCGACGCCGTTACCTTCGAGTTCGTCGATCTCGGTCTTCAGCGCCGCCGGCGACAGCACCACACCGTTGCCGATCAGGCACAGCACGCCTTCGCGCAGGATACCCGACGGAATCAGATGCAATACCGTCTTCTTGCCCTTGATGACCAGCGTGTGGCCGGCGTTGTGTCCGCCCTGGAAGCGCGCGACCGCGCTGACGCGCTCGGTCAACAGGTCGACGATCTTGCCCTTGCCTTCGTCGCCCCATTGCGCGCCGAGAATGACTACTGACTTGCCCATGGGTATCCCGTCAGAAGAAAACTATTGCTTTATTTGCCCTCGCCCTTGCTCTCGCCGAAATAGCGCATGAATTCGGACTTCGGATCAAGCACGATCACGTCGCCGCTGCCGAACGCGTTGCGGTAGGCATCGAGCGAACGGTAGAACGCGTAGAAGTCCGGATCCTTGCCGTACGCGGCGGCGTAGAGTTCGGTGGCTGTGGCATCACCCTCGCCGCGCGCCAGCTGCGCGTCGCGTTCGGCCTCGGCCTTGATCACCTGCACCTGGCGATCCGCGTCGGCGTTGATCTTGGCGGCCTGTTCCGAGCCGGTCGAGCGCAGATTGTTGGACAGGCGGATGCGTTCGGCGCTCATGCGTTTGTATACAGAATCCAGCACTTCGTCGGTGAATTCGATGCGCTTGATGCGCACGTCGACGACATGGATGCCGAGCGACACGGCGGCCTTGTTCGACTGGTCGCGCACGCGCTCGGTGATGTCCGAGCGCGCACTCGCAATCAGATCGGCGAGGGCATGCGAGTTGAACTCGAAGCGCAACGGGTCCTTGATGATCGGGGTCAAACGGCTGTTGGCCAGGGTCTGCAACTGATCGGCGCCGAATGAGCGGTAGTACAACGCCGGATTCTCGATCTGCCACTTGACGAAGAAATCGACATTGACCGGGTTCTTGCCAGAGTCGAAATAACGCTCGGGCTGCGCCTCGAGATTGAGCATGCGCCGGTCGAAGCGCACGACCTGCTGGATCAGGGGAATCTTGAAATGCAGGCCGGGCTTGTAGTCGCTGCCGCCGTTGGCGCTGTCGCCCTCGATGCGGCCGAACTGCAACAGCAGCGCGGTTTCGCCTTCGCGCACGATGAAGGCCGAGTTGACGACGAGCACGACAAGCAGCAAGGCGAGGATCGGAGTCAGCAGTTTCATTGGCCACCTCCGCGACTGTCCTGTACCGCCGCCGCAGCTGCGGCAGCATTCGCCGCCGCCGCATCGGATTTGGCGTGGTCGAGCGGCAGATAGAGTATACTTTTACCATTGCTCTGATCGATCACCTTCTGGCTGCCCGCGAGCACCTTCTGCATGGTATCCAGATACAGGCGCTTGCGCGTGACCTCGGGCGCGGCGCGGTATTGCGCATCGACCAGATTGAAACGCTGCGCATCGCCGGTCGCCGCCGCAATTTGCGCGGCCTTGTAACCCTGCGCCGCGGCAAGAATGCGCGCCGCATCGCCGCGTGCGAGCGGCACCACTTTCGCCGCATACGCCTGCGCGTTGTTGATGAACTGCTTCTGGTCGTTGCTCGCCTTGTTGACGTCGTCGAATGCTTCCTTGACCTCATGTGGCGGCAACAGGTTCTGGAAGTTGATCTCGTTGACGATCAGACCCACCGAATAACCGTCCAGCGTCAGTTGCAGCACCTTCTTGGTTTCGCCGACGACGTCAGAACCGTGACTGGACAGAATCGTGTCCATGTCGCTGCCGCCGATCACCTGGCGCACCGCACTTTCCGCGGCCTGCTTGAGCGTCTCGTCGGGCGAGGTCGCGGCGAACAGGTACTTCTGCGCATCGACAACCTGATACTGCACGGTGAAATTGATCTGCACGATGTTCTCGTCCTTGGTCAGCATGCGCACTTCGTCCGTGGTCTGCTTGCTCGTCGTGTCGACCGGGATCACCTGTTCGACCGGCGTCGGCCATTTCAGATTGAAGCCGTTGTGCATGATGCGGTCGAACTTGCCGAAGCGCAGGACGACGCCGACTTGCTGTGCGTCGATCGATTTCCAGCTGGAAGCCGCGATCCACACGATTACGAGTGCGGCAATGATCAGCAGGACGGTGCCGGGCCGCGACGATGGGCCGCTGCTGCTGCCGCCGCTGCCGTTGCCGCCGCCCAATACATTGCCGAGTCCGTCGCGCAGTCGGCGCAGAAAGGCGTCGACATCGGGCGTATTCTTCTTGCCTTTCCACGGATCGCGGTTACCGCCGCCGGGTTCGTTCCAAGCCATCGTTATCTCCAGTCTGCCGATCGTGGCGACGATGCGCACCGCATCCGCCGCCGTTGCAACCGGATCGGCAATAAAAATTACTGCGCGGTTGCCGCGGAATTGTAGGGCGAGCCGGTATTTTTCGCGAGTTGCGAGTAATCGCAGCTCGCACCGGCGAGCGACTCGACACGGATATCGAGTCCGGAACCACGCACCAGGGATGGTTCACCATCAAAATAATCCGACACAGCGATGGCGATCATGCCGCCCACAGCGCGCTCTCGGACAGTTGCGCGCGCAGCCAATCGCCGTCGCCACCCGGCAAGCCGAACAGGGGCTCGATCAGCGCGCGCGGCGCATCGATCTGCACTTCCCAGCCTTGCTCGGCGGCACGCTCGCCGGAAACGAATCCTGCGGCGATCAGTCGTGCGCGCAGCCGGCCCGCGCTACCCGGCAGTTGCAACCAGCCGTGCACGCGATCGCGCTGCAAGGCCCGGGTCAGCGCCTCGCGCAACAAATCGAGCCCGGCTCCAGTGACCGCGGAAACCCAGACACGCGCGGTGCGGCCGCCATCGATGCTTTCGAGGCGTGGAGCGCGCTCCTGGCCGCCCTCTTTGTCATCGCCGGCAGCGACGCTGGCAGAAATAACTTTGTCGATCTTGTTGAACACCAAAATCTGCGGCACGTCCTGCGCGCCGATTTCCTCAAGTACGCGCTGGACTTCCTCGATACGCTGATCGTGCTCGGGATCGGCCGCGTCGACGACATGCAACAGCAGGTCCGCATCGCGCGTTTCCGCCAAGGTGGATTTGAACGCGGCGATCAGATCGTGCGGCAGATCGCGGATGAAACCGACCGTATCGGCAAGCAGCAGCGGCCCGCTGGCGAGACCCTCGATCCGGCGCAAGGTCGGATCGAGCGTGGCGAAAAGCTGATCGGCGACGTACACGCCGGCACCGGTCATCGCGTTAAACAGGGTGGATTTGCCCGCGTTCGTGTAACCGACCAGCGAAACCACGGGCAGCGCATTGCGCTGGCGCGCGCGCCGCGCCTGGGTGCGCTGGACCTCAACTTTCTCGAGGCGCTGGCTCAACTGCTTGACCCGCCCGGCGAGCAGGCGGCGATCGAGTTCGAGCTGGGTTTCGCCGGGACCGCGCAGGCCGATCGCTCCGCCGCGCTGGCGCTCCAGATGCGTCCAGCCGCGCACGAGGCGCGTGGACATGTGTTTCAACTGCGCGAGTTCGACCTGCAGCTTGCCTTCGTGCGAACGCGCGCGCTGGGCGAAGATATCAAGGATCAGGCCGGTGCGATCGACGACGCGGCACTCGGTATGTTTTTCGAGGTTGCGCTCCTGCACCGGCGACAACGCGTGATTGACCAGGATCAGGTCGGCATCGAGCGCCTGACGCTGCGTCTTCAGCTCGTCGGCCTTGCCGCTGCCGACGAAGAATTTCGGATTCGGCTTCTCGATGCGTGCGTTCAGCGAACCCACGACGGTTGCACCCGCCGAACGCGCAAGCTCGCCGAATTCATCGAGCCCGTCGACAGAAGTTTCACCGACCCAGCGCGGCTGCAACAGCAACGCGCGCTCGCCTTTGCGGGAACGCTCAAACAGGGGAAATCACTCTTCGCTGGCTTCGGTTTCCGCGCCCGCGGTTGCGTGCCCGTTTTCCGGTCCGATGCGCACGTTGCGGCTCGGCACGATCGTGGAAATCGCGTGCTTGTAGACCATCTGGCTCACCGTATTGCGCAGCAGGACGACGAACTGGTCGAACGACTCGACCGTGCCCTGCAGCTTGATGCCATTCACGAGATAGATCGAGACCGGCACGCGCTCGCGGCGCAACGCATTCAGGAAAGGATCCTGCAACGACTGACCTTTGGACATTTCTTGTTCTCCTTGCATTTTTCACAACGTCTGGCGAACCGACAAAAAAGAGCGCAGCCACAAGTAAATTTGGCTGGGAACGCTCCGGTTCAAGATGTTGAAATTATATACCTTTTCAGCCGATTCTCAAGGGAGACCGAGCTTGCCCGGAGTTGTGGGTCCGGACGGCTCGCCTACCAGGAGCAGACGCAAGTACTTGATTCGCCTCAGCCGCGCGGGAGCTTTGCCAGAGCAGATGCGCAGAATAAAGAGCGCGGGCAGGATTCAGGCCAGGAAATCGGCGACCACGCGCCGGATTTTTTCCGAGTGCGTCGCCACGAACGGATCGAATGCGCAGGCGTCGCGATCCGCACGCAGCCAGGTGATCTGGCGCTTGGCCAGCTGGCGTGTGGCGAAGATCGCGCGCTCGCGGCATTCGGCCAGATCGTATTCGCCGTCCAGATGCTGCCAGACCTGACGATAGCCGACCGCACGCATCGACGGCAGGTCCGCGTACAGATCGCCACGCGCGCGCAGATGGCGAACTTCGTCGAGGAAACCCTGCGCGAACATGCTGTCGAGCCGCTGCGCGATACGCGCGTGCAACAAGGCGCGATCCTGCGGCAGCAAGGCGAGTTTCAGCACGCGGTAGGCGAAGCGCTCGCGCGGCCCACCCTGCTGCGCGGACAGCGGCTTGCCGGTCAACGCGATCACTTCGAGCGCGCGCTGGATGCGCTGCGTATCGCCCGGCTTGATGCGCGTCGCGGCGGCCAGATCGAGATCGGCAAGTCGCGCGTGCAGGGCCGGCCAACCTTTCTCCTGCGCATCGCGCGCGAGCTGCGCGCGCACGTCGGCATCGCCTTCGGGCAGATAGGACAGGCCGTACTGCAGCGCGCGAAAATACAGACCGGTGCCGCCGACCAGCAACGGAATCTTTCCCGTGGCTGTGATCGCGGCCATCTCGCGCAGCGCATCGGCGCGGAAGTCCGCCGCCGAATACGCATCATGCGGGTCGCGGATATCGATCAGCCGGTGCGGATAGCGCGCCAGCACCGTGGCGTCGGGCTTGGCCGTGCCGATATCCATGCCGCGGTAGACCAGGGCCGAATCGACGCTGATCAGATCCACGCCGAAACGATCCGCCAGTTGCAAGGCCAGATCCGTCTTGCCCGAAGCGGTCGGGCCCATGAGGAAAATCGCGAGCGGACGCTGGTCGATGCCTGGCATGGACAGGATTATCTTGCGGCGGCCGCAATCCGCGACCGCTCGCCTAACCGCTTTTCGGCGTGCACAGCATCGGCGGCTTGCAATCGGCCTTGGCAAAGTCGCCGGCCAGCGACCATATCGCCGCGTCGGGCTTGATCCATTTCCTGATCGCGGCGTTGACTTGCTCCAAGGTCAAGGCATCGGTCTTACTTGCCAGGTCGATGTCATAAGCCAGCGTGCGGTTCTGCAGCGTGCGATCGACGAGCAGGTTCGCCTCGGCGCCATCGGCCGCATACATCGTATTGCGCTGCGTGGCGATCGCCTGTTTCGCGCTCGCGAGTTCTTCGGCGCTGATGCCATCATGCACGAAGCGCTGCAATTCATCGGCAAATGCGGCTTCGAGTTTGGCGCGATTCTGCGGCGCATAGATCGCACCCATGCCGAGCTGACCGTCGGCTTCCTCGAAACCGCTCGCGCTGATACCTCCGCCGACGCCGTAGGAAAGACCGTCTTTCTGCCGGATGCGTTTGTTGAGCCGGCTGTCGAAGCCCGCCCCCCAGACATGTCCGGCGACCCCGAGCGCGGGAAAGTCGGGATCGCTGTCGCGCAAAGCCAGAGGTATCGAACCGATCGCGATCGCGTTCTGCTTGTCCGGTGTTTCGGCGACCAGCACCTTCGGCGCGGCCGTGCTCAACACGCCCGGAACGCGCTGGTACGGCATCGACGATTTCCAGCTGCCGAACAACGCGGTCAACTGCGCTTTCACCGCCTGCGCATCGAAGTCGCCGACCACGGCGATTTCGCCGTGATCCATGCCCCAGTACTTCTGGTAAAACCGTTTCACATCGTCGAGCTTGACTGCGTTGACTTCCTTCAGGTGCTCATCGAACGAGGTGCTGTAGCGCGGGTCGTCGTAGGCATACGCATGCAGATAACGATGCAGCGCCACATCGGCGATCAGCTGCGGCTCCTTGGCGCTGCTTTCGAGACCACCGGCGACTTCATTCTTCAACTGCGCGAATTCGTCGGGCGGGAAACTCGGCTCGCGCAGAATTTCCGCGAGTAGATTGAGCGCCGCGCTCAAATGCTCGCGCTTGGTCTGCAAACCCGCCTTGGCGCCGGAGATCCAGCCCTGCACGCCGAGGTTGGTCTGAATCGCATCCGACGCATCGGACAATTGCTTGCGCGTGTGCCTGGTCGTACCACGATCGAGCATCTGGCCGACCAATTCGCCCGCGGGCCGCTGGCCACGCAGATTTTCCTCATTGCCGAAGTGCATCTGCAGATCGACGACCACGGTTTCGCCGCGCGTCTTCTTCGGCAGCAACATCAGTTTCAAACCCGAAGGCAAGGTCACGCGTTCGGTGCGCGCTTCGATATTCTCCGGCGTCGCGACGAAATCCTCGCCGGCGGCGATGGCCTCGCCGGCCTTGAAGTCCTTCATCATCGCTGCGACATCGGTCTTCACCGCCGCGGGCACGCGGTCGGGATGATCGGTCGGAATGAACATGCCGAGTGTGCGGTTGGACGGCTTGAACCATTGCGCGGCGACGCGGTTCACATCGGCCAGTTGCAGGTTCTGCATGTGCTCGTACTGGGCGAAAATCAGACGCCAGTCGCCGAACGTCGCCGCATTGGCGACACCGAATGCGAAAGACTGCGGGTTGTCGAAAAATCGTTCGAAACCGTTCTTGTTTTTCAGCTTGGCGCGTTTGAGTTCCTCTTCGGTGATCGGTTCCCTGGCCAAGCCCTCGACGGTATCGAGCAGGATTTTCTTCACTTCCTCGATATTGTCGGTCGGCTTGAGCTTGACCTCGATTTGCAGGTAGCCCGGGTCGACCAGCAATCGCGTAGTCACATAATTTTCCTGCGCCTTGCGCGTTTCGATCAGACGTTTGTAAAGACGCCCGTTGGGATCGTCACCAAGCGCGGAGGCGATCGCGTCGAAGGCCGGCGCGTCCGGACTTGTCCCCGCAACGATGTGGTAGAGCAGCGCCACCCATTGTTCGCCGCCCGGCCGGCGCAACGTGACCATGCGCTCGCCCTCCTGCACGGGTTCGGTGGTATGGGTCGGCTCGAGAACGCGCGCAGGCTTGGGCAGTGAGCCAAAATCGTGCGCGATCACCGCCAGCGCATGCGCCGGATCGAATTTGCCCGCAACGACCAGGGTTGCATTGTCGGGCTGGTAGTACTTGCGATAGAAATTCTGTAAATGTGCAATATTTACATTTTCCACATCGCTGCGCGCGCCGATCGTCGACTTGCCGTAGCTATGCCACTGATACGCGGCGGCGGCCATTTTTTCCGACAGTATCCGGGCCGGACTGTTCTCGCCCGACTCCATCTCGTTCCTGACCACGGTCATTTCCGAATCGAGATCGGACTTGGCAATGTTCGCCGCGGTCATGCGCTCGGCCTCGACGCCGAGAACCCAGTCGAGCGTGTCCGCGGTGGCGGGAAACGTCTCGAAATACTTGGTGTCGTCCGGGCCGGTCTGGCCGTTGAAACCAATGCCGCGTTTGGACAGCTCCTGGCCGACATTGACGATGTTCTTCGTGCCCTTGAAAGTCAGATGCTCGAGCAGATGCGCCATGCCGGTTTCGCCGTAGCCTTCCATGCGGCTGCCGACGCGATAGCTCGTGCTTACCGTCAGCGTGGGTTTGCTACTGTCGGGGAATAGCAGGACCTGCAAGCCGTTGGCCAGGCGATACTCGGTGATGCCTTGCACTTCGGCGACCTTGGAGACTTTGTCGGGCAAGGCTTGCGCCGCGGCTGCCGAGACCAGCGTCATGACTCCCACAATCGCGAGCGCACAAAGCGTCGTCTTGAGCTTGAACATGTGCTTCACAACGGTTCTTCCTTGCATGCAGTCGGGTTGGGTTCGATTATGACCGAATCCCGCTCGGCGAGTTCCTCGATCCCGTATAATCCGCATCCTCGAAATCGAACGGGTGCCACCATGTCCGTCAACACGATGAAGGCGTTGGTCAAGCGCGAGGCCGCCAAGGGCATCTGGATGGAACAGGTGCCGCTGCCCGAGATCGGCCCGAACGACGTGCTGGTCAAGCTCGAAAAAACCGCGATCTGCGGTACAGATTTACACATTTACAAATGGGACGAGTGGTCGCAGCGCACGATCAAGCCGGGTCTGGTGATCGGCCATGAATTCGTCGGCCGCATCGTCGACATCGGTGCCGGCGTGCGCGGATATACGCTGGGTCAGCGCGTGTCCGCCGAAGGTCATATCGTCTGTGGCGTCTGCCGCAACTGCCGCGCCGGCAGGCAGCATCTGTGTCCGCACACGATCGGTATCGGCGTCAATCGCAACGGCGCGTTCGCCGAATACATCGCAATGCCGGCATCCAACCTGTGGCCGGTGCCCGATCAGATTCCGTCTGAGCTGGCCGCGTTCTTCGATCCCTACGGCAATGCCGCGCACTGCGCGCTCGAATTCGATCTGATCGGCGAGGACGTGCTCATCACTGGCGCGGGCCCGATCGGCATCATTGCGGTCGGCATCGCCAAATGGGTCGGCGCGCGCAACGTGGTCATCACCGACGTCAACGACTATCGCCTCAAGCTCGCCGCCGACATGGGCGCCACGCGCGTGGTCAACGTGTCCAAGCAGTCGCTCAAGGACGTGATGGCCGATCTGCATATGGAAGGCTTCGACGTAGGAATGGAGATGTCCGGCAACCCGAAAGCCTTCAGCGACATGCTCGACTGCATGTATCACGGCGGCAAGATCGCGATGCTCGGCATCATGCCGAACGGCTCGGGTATCGATTGGGACAAAGTCATCTTCAAGGGCCTCGTGCTGCACGGTATCTACGGCCGGCGCATGTACGAAACCTGGTACAAGATGACGCAGATGCTGCTGACCGGATTTCCGCTGCAGAAGGTGCTCACGCACCAGATCCATATCGACGATTTCCAACGTGGATTCGATCTGATGGAAGCGGGCGTGTGCGGCAAGGTGGTCTGTTCCTGGAATTGACGCCAGGATGGCGTCATCCCGGACAGCACAAGGATGTGCGTTGATCCGGGATCCAGTTCTTATGAAAGATGCCTTCGTCCCCGACAGCGTGGGAAGCGCGTTGATCAGGGATCCAGTTCCATTGCCCACCCGTTCATCCGCAATTCCGCGTTGATCTGGCAAACGGATCGTCTGATGCGTTTGAAATCTCCGCCCGCAATCCTGCTTATTGCTTTCGCGGCAACATGCGCGATGTCGCTCGCCGCCAAGCCGCCCGACGCGGACCCCTGCGTGCAGGAGTGCGGTTACGAGGACGAGCCTGTGCTCGATGCCGCCACCCTCGTGCAACCGGCGTTGCTGAGCGGGCCGAATTTCACGGTCGATCCGAAAGTCGCGGTAGGCGGTTACATGGCGCGGTTCTCGATCACCACGCCATTCGGTCCCCTCAGTGCGGATTCGGCGCAGTTGCTCGCGATCCGGGTCGCGGAAATTCCGGCGATCGAAGCACTGGAGCGCGCTTCGCACACCGGCGCGTTCGCGCACGCGCTTGCCGAGCGCGGGAAAAAGACCGGGACCTCGATCGTGAAAGTCATCGCGCATCCGATCGACACGATCACCGGTCTGCCTGCCGGCGTCGGACGCTACTTCAAGAAACAGCTCGATACCTGGAGCAGTCGCGCGCAAAGCGTCGGCGATCGCTCCCAGCGCGTGTTTGAGAACAAGGGCGACCCTTTCCGCGCGCCGGAAGGCCCGATGACCGCTGGCCGCGATGTGGCCCGTGTACCGGAGTCCAGCGACGAGGATGTGGGTGCTGCGCATTCGGCCGAGGTCGCCGCCAACACCGAAGAAACCGCCGCGCAGCCTGCGGAAAAATCGCACAAGACCTGGTACGGCCGCGCCGGCAGCGAGGTCGATCGCGAAGCCAAGCGCTATCTCAAGTACAACCATGCGCGCAACGAGATGGCGAAGACGCTCGGCATCGATCCAAGCACGTCCAACACTTATGTCACCGAACGCCTCGATTCACTCGCATGGGCGGCGGTATGGGGCAATTTTTCCGCAGGCGAGGCCCTCGGCCAGATTGCGGGCACGGCGGCCGACGTGATTGCGGACAGCGGCCTGATCGATCAGTACGTGCTGACCCACACGCCCGAAGAGATTCGCGCGCACAACGAGAAGAATCTAGCCTCGGTGTGCAGCGACGAATTCGGCATCCGCCAGTTTTCACGGCGCGGCGGCTTCAACGACACGCTGCGTACGCAACTGGTGAACTCGCTGCTGAAACTCAAGCCCGTGCGCGGCTGCAACGAATTGCTCGAATTGAGCGCGACCACGCGCGGCGAAGTCGAAGCGCGTTATGTGGTCGACGCGCTGTCGCTGATTTTGCGACGCGCACCGGATGCGGCCGGCGGCAAGCTCATCGTCGCCGGGGCGTCGATCGTCTACCTCACGCCGGGCAATAAATTGCTGTTGCCGCTGCCGGTCGACTATCTGAGTTGGAGCCACGATATCGACGAGTTTTTCGACCGTCCCGAATTCAAGCGTACGGACAAGACCATCTTGATCGGCGGCGAAGCCTCGATGCTTGCGCAGCGCAGTTTGACTGAGCGCGGTTGGAGCCTCGTACTGCGCGCGCCCTATGACGGCGCACCCGCCTACGCGGAGTTGACCAGCCCAGGCGCTGCGGATTAGGCAGGCCCGCAACCGATTGCACGCTGACGTCGCTGCCGCATGCGGGTGAGTTGCTTGTAGGGGAGAATCACGGACAATAGGCGCTTTGCCGCAGGAAAAGCACACCATGACCTACGCCGCCCGCGACCGCCTCGCCGCCGAACTCGATTCGATCCGCGAACAGGGCCTGTTCAAGACCGAACGCGTGATCACCACACCGCAGTCTTCGGCGATCAAGACGACCGACGGGCACGAAGTGCTGAACTTCTGCGCGAACAATTATCTCGGCCTCGCCGACAATCCTGAAATCATCAAGGCCGCAAAAGATGCGCTCGATACGCACGGCTTCGGCCTCGCCAGCGTGCGCTTTATCTGTGGTACCCAGGATCTGCACAAGCAGCTCGAAGCGACGATCGCGAAATTCTTCGGCACCGACGATACGATTTTGTATACATCCTGCTTCGATGCCAATGGCGGACTGTTCGAGACGATTCTCGGCGAAGAGGATGCAGTGGTTTCCGATGCGCTCAATCATGCTTCCATCATCGATGGAGTCCGCCTGTGCAAAGCCGAGCGCCGGCGCTACGCCAACGGCAATATGGCCGAACTGGAAAAACATCTGCAGGAAACGCAAGGCAAACGCACGCGCCTGATCGCGACCGACGGCGTGTTCTCGATGGACGGCTACATCGCAAAGCTCGACGAGATCGTCCGGCTCAAGGAGAAATACGGAGCGCTGCTGATGGTCGACGATTCGCATGCGACCGGTTTCGTCGGCCCGAGCGGGCGTGGCTCGGCCGAGCTGCATGGCGTGATGGACAAAGTAGATATTTTTACTTCTACACTCGGCAAGGCACTGGGTGGCGGCTCCGGCGGCTTTACCACCGGACGCAAGGAAATAATCGACCTGCTGCGCCAGCGGTCGCGCCCGTATCTGTTCTCGAACACACTACCGCCGCCACTAGTCGCCGCCTCGATCAAGGTGTTCGAGATGCTCAGCGCGAGCACCGCGCTGCGCGACAAGGTCAACGACAACGCGCTGTACTTCCGCAAGCGCATGACCGAGGCCGGCTTCGATATCCGCCCCGGCACGCATCCGATCGCGCCGGTCATGCTGCACGATGCCAAGCTCGCCCAGCAATTCGCCGGCGACCTGCTCAACGAAGGTATCTATGTGATCGGTTTCTTCTTCCCGGTCGTGCCGCAAGGTCAGGCGCGCATCCGCACGCAGATGAGCGCGGCGCACACGCAGGCGCAGATCGACCGCGCCGTTGCGGCGTTTGTGAAGGTGGGACGCAAGCTCAACGTCATCCGCTGACAGCAGCATCCAAGGACCATGCTTACACACGCGCTTGTTCGTCCGCCCTCCGCGAACTTCGCGGACGGTCTGACCAGTGTCGCCCTCGGCAAGCCCGATGTGGCCAGGGCGCTCGAACAGCACGCGTGCTACTGCGCCGCACTCGAGCAATGCGGGCTTGTGTTGACACGGCTGGCGGCGGATGCGGATTTCCCCGACTCCGCTTTCGTCGAGGACACCGCGATCGTAACCGGCGATGTCGCAATCCTCACGCGTCCCGGCGCTGCCGCGCGCGCCGGCGAAGTCGCACGCATCGAGCCGACACTGCGTGCCATATTCTTGCGTATCCACGCGATTGCCACACCGGGCACGCTGGATGGCGGCGATGTGTGCCGGATCGAAAATCACTGCTTCATCGGCCTGTCGGAACGCACGAATGAGGACGGTGCGCGCCAACTCGCGGGTTTTCTCGCGCAGGAAGGCTGCACATCCACCGCCATCGATATCCGCGGCATACGCGGCATCCTGCATCTCAAAAGCGGGATTTCGTATCTCGGCAACGGTCGCATCGCGCTGATCGATGCGTTCGCACAGCACACCGCGTTTCGCAATTACGAGATCGTGCAAGTCGCCCGTGGCGAGGGCTACGCGGCGAACCTGCTGCGCCTCAACGACCACGTCGTCATCGCAGCGGGCTTTCCGAAGTTCGAGGCGGCCGTGCGTGCGCTCGGCTACGACGTCATCGCGCTCGACATGTCGGAGTTCCGCAAAATGGATGGCGCACTGACCTGCCTGTCATTGCGCTTCTGATTGCCCAAGGCAATCCCGGGCCATCAAGGCGTGAGCGAGGAAACCTCGTCGCTGTTCAAAAACCGCCACTGCCCTTTCGCCAGATCGCCCAGCGCGAGCGGACCGATCGCCACGCGCAGCAGACGCAACACCTCGATATCGAACGCCGCGAGCAAACGGCGAATCTGTCGATTGCGACCTTCGTCGAGAACCACTTCCAGCCAGGAATTTTTTTCGCCGCGGCGTAATTCGTGCACCGATCTGGCACACAGGAATTCGCCATCGGCGTCGATGCCGATACGCAGCTTCTCCAGCAGATGCGCATCGGGCAGGACATCGACCTGTACGTGATAGGTCTTGTCGAGATGCGACGCCGGATCGGTGAGGCGTGCGGCCCATACGCTGTCGTTGCTGAACAGCAGCAATCCCTCGCTGGCCTTGTCCAGGCGCCCCACCGGCGCTATCCACGGCAATTCCACATTGCCGAAATTTCCATTTTTCAACAAGGTATACACCGTGTCGCGCCCGCGCTCGTCGCTCGCCGTGGTCACGAATCCGCGCGGCTTGTTCAGCACGACGTAGATTTTTTCGCGTGCCGCGACTGCCGCACCGTCGACTGCGATGCGATCGCGTTCGCCATCGGTTGGTGCCTCGGGATCGCGCACGATACGTCCGTTCACCTGCACGCGCCCGGCACGAACCATGCCCTGGCCCTGCGTGCGCGAGCACACGCCGAGTTTGCTCAGTACCCGGGCTAGCCCGTGACGCGGTGAAGTCAGCGCGGACACAGTGGATATCTGCAAAGAAAAAGCCCGGCTTGCGCCGGGCTTTTTCAGATTGCTTCGCACCACAGGTCGATCAGTTCTCGACCTTGAGTTCGGTACGGCGGTTGCGCTGACGGCCTTCCGCGGTATCGTTGGTGTCGATCGGCTGGGTCTTGCCGAAGCCCTTCGGGCCATCCAGACGGCTGGCATCAACGCCATGCGCGGTCAGGTAGTTGTACACGCCCTGGGCGCGACGCTCTGACAGCTTCTGGTTGTAGGCGTCCGTACCCTTGCTGTCGGTGTGGCCGTCGACTTCGACGTGCAGGTCCGGATAACGCTTCAGCGTATCCACTGCTTCGTCGAGAATCTGCACAGAGGCAGCGGTCGGCGCCTTCAGCGAAGGAATCAGCTTCTCGCCCGGACGCGGGTGATCGAACTTGAACTCGACGCCCTTCAGGTCGATGACGACCTTCTGTCTTGCCGGTTCGGGCGACGTGGCGGGCGATGCAGACGCCGGCGGCGGCGGCGCGGCGGCGGCCCGGGCCGGGGCCGGGGCCGGGGCTGCCTGGGCACCACCGAAGCTGTAGGTCAGACCGACAGTGACCAGACCGTCGGTGAAACCGCTCGTACGCTTGAAGCCATACGCGTCCGACAGAGTCGAGTTCAGCGAGTTGTTGTCGTGATCGTAACGGGCGGCGATTTCACCGCGGAATGCGAGACGGTCGGACAGGCTGTACTGCACGCCAATGCCACCAAGAATCATCGGATCCCAGCCGCCAGCCCTGCTCAGGAAATCTTGCTCAAGCAAGAAGCCCGAATAGGCCTTGTGACGCACGGCGCCAACTGCGCCGACCAGGTACGGACGCCAGCCGGCACCGATGTCGCCGAAGAACCAGCGACCGGCCACGTCGAGCT
>NZ_DATBQK010000002.1:0-5270 GCF_036560865.1 Rudaea sp. | reverse complement strand
CGCAGGTGGGTACGGCGCATGCGATCGCCGATCAGGGCCTGGGCTTTCTGCACGCGGCGGGCAAGACCGGCACCAGCGATTCGCAGCGCGATTCCTGGTTCGCCGGATTCACCGGCTCGCACCTCGCCGTGGCCTGGGTCGGCCGCGACGACAACAAGCAGACCGGTCTTTATGGCGCGACCGGTGCATTGCAGGTGTGGACTGCGCTGATGCGCAAGCTGCCCAGCGCGCCGTTGAGCGTGCCCCAAGACGGCCTCGATCAGGTTTACGTTAATCCGCAGAGCGGCGCGCAGACCGACGCGCAATGTCCAGGCGCACGCAGCTTGCCGTTTATGGCAGGATTCGCACCGCAGGACACCGATCACTGTGTGCTGCAGGAGATCAAGTCGATTTTCAGCGGTGATCAGTAGCTGTTCCGTCAGATGAGGGGCCGGCGTTATACAGCATCGATTGATAATCAATCCTCACGATCAAGGACGATCGCATCAGTAAAGGCACAGAAATGAAATCAAATTTTCGCATGATCCCCCTGACAATCGGCGGCTGCCTTCTGCTCGCCAGCTGCGCCCAGCCGCCGGTTGTGCAGAAACCGGTTGCCGATCCGACTGCCGCCGTCACCGCGATCCGCGCCGCGGGCGCCAAGCTCGAATCGAGCGTCGAGGTCAAACCGTTGCGCGATCCCGCAGTCGACGGCCTGCTCAAGCAGGCGCACGATCTCGAAGCACAGGGGCAACCCGCAGCAGCGCTCGACGCGGTGCGCAAAGCGGAAAAAATCGCCGGCTCGACGCCGGACATCATCCAGTATGAAGCCGAACTGCTGATCGAAACCCGCGACTGGAAGCAGGCCGCCATCAGCGCGCAGAAGTCCTGGGATCTGGGCCCCAAGGTCGGCGCGCTATGCGCGCGCAACCAGCAGACCCTGGTCGAGACGCGCAAGGCGCAAGGCGATGACGCCGGCGCGCAGCAGGCACGAGTGCAACTCGCGGCGTGCAACGTACCGGCGCCGGCACGCTATTGACATACGGACGCTTGCGCTTGGCTCTCGCTTCGCTCGCCATTACTCGCTGCATCCGCAGCTCGCCCTTCGGGCCATTCGCTATGCGAATGTTCGCTTCGGCATCCTGCCTACGCAGTCCGGCGCAGGCCGGAATATCTCTCTGCTCGTCATACCCGCGAGCGGTGTGCGTAGCCCTCCCCTTCAAGGGGAGGGTTGGGTGGGGATGGTGTTGCTCATCCTTTCTTAGCTCGTCATTCCAGCGAAAGCTGGAATCCAGTGCCTTTTCTTTTATTTGCTCTGCACTAGAGCAAAGCTTCCACTCGCCTGCGGCGAGCGGGTCACTTTTCTTTGTTTGCCCAAAGAAAAGTAACCAAAAGAAATGCACCCCCGGTGTCGCGCTCTACACACGTCCTGTGCTGCGAGTGCGCGAACAGGCTCCGGGGTTTGCTTGATGTACGTCCATGTACATTCGCAAACTGGCGCGCTTCCTGCGCGCCACCCTTCGGGCTGTTCCTGCGCCTGCTCGCCGCGTCACAGGGGGCCCTTTTTGGGCGGCATCCTGCCGCAGAAGCAACATCCGCCACTTCCAGGTGTAGTCCAGGGATGGACGGATTCGTGCAGGAAACGGCGGCCTTCGCGGTGCCGAGCATCGCAGGCTGCGGCGGAGTTGCCCGCAGGGGCGCGCGCAGGAGGCGCGCGCGTGTGCGAACGCACAAGGATGTGCGTCAAGCGAACCCCGCCGAAGCCGAGAAGCACAGGGCATTGTGCTGCGCTGACGCGCAGCACAACACCGCGTCGGTCGCCTAGCCTTTTGCCCACTTTTGGGCAATGCCAAAAGTGGGTCGCTCGCCGCAGGCGAGTGAAAGCTTTGCTTGTGCAGGCGAGTGGAAGCCCTTCTCTTCAAGAGGCAAGATCAAACTGGATGACCAGCTTCGCTGTTGAAAGCCCCGCTTTCGCGGGAATGACGAGCGGAAAGGCTTTCGCCGGGATGACGAGCAAAGCCTTAGCGGGGATGACGAGCAAAGGCGCGATCGAATGATCGCCAATCTGAGCGCCAGCGAGTTGTTGGGCGCCGACGGCCCTTTTGCGCGCGAAGTGCAGAACTTCGCGCCGCGCGAATCCCAGCAGGTCATGGCCGAGGCAGTCGAAGACGCGATTGCCGAGCATCATTCGTTGATCGCCGAGGCTGGCACCGGCACCGGCAAGACGTTTGCGTATCTGGTGCCAGCGCTGCGCTCGGGTAAGCGCGTGATCGTGTCGACCGGAACCAAGACGCTGCAGGACCAGTTGTTTCATCGCGATCTGCCGCGCGTGCGCGAAGTGATCGGCGCGCGCCTGCGCACGAGCCTGCTCAAGGGCCGCGCGAATTACCTGTGTCTGTATCGCACCGAGCAGACCGCCAAGGACGGGCGCTTCACCTCGCGCGAACAGATCGGTCATCTGCACGCGATCCGCGCGTGGGCGCAGCGCACCGGCAGCGGCGATCGCGGCGAGTTTGCCGAGGTGCCTGAGGATTCGCCGCTGTGGCCGCGCGTGACTTCGACCACAGAGAACTGTCTCGGCGCGGATTGCCCGATGTTCGGCGACTGCTTCGTGGTCAAGGCGCGGCGCGCGGCACAGGAGGCTGATCTTGTCGTGGTCAATCATCATCTGCTGTTCGCCGATCTGGCGATCAAGCAGGAGGGCTTCGGCGAGATCCTGCCCGGTGCGCAGGCCTTCATTCTCGATGAGGCGCACCAGATTCCGGAACTCGCCGGTGTATTCTTTTCCACAAGTATAACTTCGCGGCAGATCACCGAGCTGGCGCAGGATGCGCTCGCCGAGTGCGCAACGGTCAGCGGCGCCTTGGCCAGCCTGCGTGAATCGATCGAGGCGATCGCACCCGCCGTGCGCCGTGCGCGCCTGGCGCTCGACAAACTGCCGCTCAAGGGCGCTTTTGCGCTGATTGAAAGCGATAGCGGCACACAGACCGAATTGCACGCGCTTGACGAGACCTTGCGCAATCTGGCTTCCGCGCTGGCGACGCAGAAGGATCGTTCGCGCGGGATGGACAGCACGCATGAGCGTGCCGAGACGCTGTGCCAACGGCTGCGCGATGTGCTCGACGGCGGCGCGCACGATGCCGTGCACTGGTATGAACTGTTCCCGCAGGGGTTTTCGTTTCACGCCACGCCGCTCGATCTCGCGCCGCCGCTGCGCGCTTTGCGCGAGCAATCGCGTGCGAGCTGGATTTTCACCTCGGCGACATTGTCGGTCGCCGGCGACTTCGATCATTTCGCGCGCCAGCTCGGTCTGGACGACCCGGTCGCGCTGAGTCTGGCGAGTCCGTTCGATTATCAGCGCCAGGCACTGGCGTATTTGCCCAAGGGTCTGTCCGATCCGAATGCGCCGGATTACACCGAGCAGGTGATCGCCGCGGCGCGGCCCGTGCTCGACGCCGCGCGCGGACGCACGTTTCTGCTGTTCACTTCGCATCGCGCCCTGAAGCGCGCCGCGGAATTACTCGCGGATCTGCCGTTTCCGCTGTTCATCCAGGGCACTGCGCCGCGTCATCAGCTGCTGACCGAGTTTCGTGCGTCCGGCAACGGCGTTCTGCTTGGCGCGGCGAGTTTCTGGGAAGGCGTCGATGTGGTCGGCGAGGCCTTGAGCTGCGTGGTCATCGACAAGCTGCCGTTTGCTGCGCCGGACGATCCCGTGCTGGTCGCGCGTCTGAACGCACTGCGCGAAAACGGTGGCAATCCGTTTTTCGAATGGCAGGTGCCGGCCGCGGTTATCGCGCTCAAGCAGGGCGCCGGCCGGCTGATCCGCGACACGACCGACCGCGGCGTACTCATGCTCTGCGATCCGCGCCTGACCTCGCGCGCCTACGGCAAGTTGTTTCTCAGGAGCCTGCCGCCGATGCCGATCTCGCGCGAGCTCGGTGACGTGCAGAAATTTTTTGCTGTATCCCCTCTCGCGCTTGCAGAAGAGGGTTAGGGATCCTACCGTTCGTGCTGAGCTGGTCGAAGCACGCTCTGAGAAACCCTGCGCAAACAAGTCCTTGCAATGCGCCCTTCGACAAGCTCAGGGCGAACGGAGAGTTGTTCAGAGTTTCCTTGGTTTAGAGTGAGGTGACGTTCCCAAATGCTCGACATCGATCGCATAGAAATCAATGGCGCAGCGACGCGCGTCGAGGATCTGCGTCTGCTCGTGCAGACCAACTACGGTCACTTCAGCGCGATGCGCGTGGAGAACGGCTGCGTGCGCGGCCTCGACTTGCACCTTGAACGACTCGAACGCTCGACGCTCGAACTGTTCGGCACCGCGCTGGAGCGTGAGCGCGTGCGCGACTATCTGCGCCACGCGATCGGCACGGAGTCGCGGCCGCTGTCGCTGCGCGTGAATATCTTTTCGCGCGCGCTGAATCGCGATCGACTCGATACCGCTGTGCTGCCGGACGTGCTCGTCACCGTTGCCCCTGCCACGTCGTCGCCGATCACGCCGCTGCGGTTGAAATCGTTCCGCTATGCGCGCGATCTGGCGGCGATCAAACATGTGGGTACTTTTCCACTTTTCCACTATCGCCGACTGGCGCAGCAGGCCGGCTTCGACGATGCGCTGTTCGTCGACGCCGCCGGCCGCATCAGCGAAGGTTCGATCTGGAATATCGGCTTCGCCGACGCGCACGGCATCGTCTGGCCGGATGCGCCACAGCTGACCGGGGTAAGTTTGCAACTGTTGCAGGAAGGCATGGCGCGCAGCGGCGTGACAAGTGCGCTGCGGCCGGTCCGCCTGGACGATCTTGCGGCGTACCGCTCGGCGTTTTTCAGCAACGCGAGCGTTCCATTGCGGCCGATCGCCAGCATCGATGCGGTCAAATTCGCCGTCGACGAAGCCTTGCTCGAAAAACTGCGGCAGTGCTACGAGAGCAATCCCTGGCAGCGTATTTAGAATATTTTTGACTCAAGTGCTTACACGTAGCGATCTGCTTTTCACCTCCCCCCTTTGAGGGGGAGGTCGGCACGCGCAGCGCGCCGGGAGAGGGGATGGCGCCGAAGGCGCCCGCTTTCGCGCGCGCTACCCCTCTCCCACAAGGGGAGAGGGGTCCAAAGCAAAGGTGTCGTTGTAACCATTTCAGCTCAACCGAAAGTGCTCTGGCCGGCGAGAGAGAACGCGGTGTCGCCGCCCACGGTCGCACCAATGTCAGCGCTCGCCCGCGCCGCGCCCGAATTGGCCCATATCGCGGCCAGCGCACGGGGCTGTAATTCCCGTCAGATCATTGGCGAGGAGAATC
>NZ_DATBQK010000001.1:0-9214 GCF_036560865.1 Rudaea sp. | reverse complement strand
TTCAAATATCCTGTTTACCACACGTTCTTCTGTCTCGCCCTCGACGATCAAGACCAGCTTCGGCTGAGGGTTCAATCCGTACTTATTTACGACATACTCCACATAGCGTCGCACGTCTTTTCTGATTGCAAGTTCTGGAATATGTGTGATTACGGTTCCGTGCACTTCATTCGGGGGCGGCAACTCTTCCCCATACAGATCTTGGTGGAGCCATCGAAGCATGAGCGCCCCCTCACGCAAGGTTTCGGCATGGAGGGCCTTACCTTTGAGTCGCATTCTTTGATCAAGCGAGACGAACTGGACGAGCCGATACCAGTTTTCCAACGGGTCCGCAAAAGCCTGCGTCCCTGCCAGCGTCTCGTATGCGTGCCGTAACTTCTCGCGCGTTAGGTCAAAAAGGACAGCGACCTTCCTTGCATCCCACGTTCTAGCCTCGTCTTCCCAGTCCCAGCTGAAGCCGTTGACACTGATCCAGTTATCAACAGACGCGCCGGCCCCCAAACGAACGGTTCGTAGATCCCCTTGAGCTTTTGGGTAGTAACGATTGGAGATGTACTGGCAGAGTAGCCCTATGGAACGGCGATATTCGTGCTGCCGAAGTCCGTCGGCGAGTGTTGTTGCGTCATCAAACCATCGATTAATGCCGCGTTCCCGCAATTTTTCAAAGGCGTCGGTCTCCTCAAGGTATGAATCCAAATGGACTTCGATCGCCATTTCATTCATGACAATGTCTAGGTACTCGATTTGAAAGATCGAGTAGTAACCTTCTTGGGAGTGGTCCGTAATGTCCGGGATTTGATGGCAGGCAGGAACCGTAGTGGTATCCCAAGCCCACCCCTTGTCAAACCAGTTGTTACCGTCGCGGATTGGGATGTTGAAGGAGTCTGTGTCTTCGTCGGGCGTACGTACGCGAAACAGCGGGGAGAACAAGCCAAGTCGCTCGAAACGAATCAATCGCTCCCGATCGATTCCAAGGCCGCGATCACCGCAGTAACGAATAAAGCTATCCGTCCCTAGCAGAGGACAGGCAAGGATTGCGCTCGCTTCGATGATTGCCCGCCCCGCATTCACGGGGAGAGACAGTAGATTGGTCGGGTTCTTGTATGCGAGTTTTTCCATCGTCGACTTTGAGGAGAGTGCACCGATTCTTTGGTTATCGCTCAAATCGAGCGTGCATCGCAACCTATAGGTTTTTGGGTCGGTGTATATACAATGTTGACACATCTTTCCGCGAGACGTATCATTGCTGTCAATGATATTGGACTCCACGGGGCGACTGCCATGCGCGTGCAAGTGAAAAAATGGGGCAACAGCGCGTCGGTGCGCATTCCGGCCGCGGTCATGCAGGCGGCGAATCTGAAACTGGACGCCGCGGTCGATGTGCGCGAGGAAGACGGGCGCATCGTCGTCGAGCCGCTGGGCGACGAGCATGGCGATCTCGATGCGTTGCTGGCGCGCATCACGCCGCAGAATCTGCATGGCGAATCGGATTTCGGCTCGCGCGTTGGCAAGGAATTGTTGTAGCCGTGCCGCGCTACGTGCCGGACGCCGGCGATGTCGTCTGGCTGCGCTTCGATCCGCAAGCGGGACACGAGCAAGCCGGGCATCGTCCGGCACTGGTGATCAGTCCGGCGGCGTACAACGGCAAGACGGGACTGATGCTGTGCTGTCCGCTGACGACCCAGGTCAAAGGCTACCCGTTCGAAGTGACGATAGCCGGCATGCGTGCAGGCGTGGCACTCGCCGACCAGGTGAAGAGCCTCGACTGGGTCGCGCGCAGAGCCTTGCGCAAGGGCAAAGCGTCTGCGTCGGAACTTTCTGAAGTACGCAAGAAGGCCATCGCGCTGATCGGCAAGCCTTGAGGCTCCGTTTTTGGAACGTTGTCAGTCATGAAAGCTCTCTGTTTCGACCACTTCGGCGGTCCCGAAGTATTGCAGTATCGCGATCTGCCCGATCCGATCGCGAGCGCGCAGCAGGCGTTGGTGCAGACGGCGGCGATCGGACTGAATTTCGCCGATGTATACCGGCGCAACGGCAATTATCACTTGCAGGGCAAGCCGCCGTTTATCGCGGGTTACGAGGCCGCGGGCGTCGTCCTGGATGCGCCGGCCGACAGCGGTTTTCGTGTGGACCAGCGCGTGGGCTTTGCCGATATGCCGTTTGCCAATGCGCAGCGTGTTGCGGTGGATGTCGACAAGCTGATTCCGCTGCCTGACGACATTTCATTCGAGACGGCCGCAGCGGTGTTGCTGCAAGGCCTGACCGCACAGTATTTGGTGCGCGACAGCCACGCGGTGCGCGCCGGTGAAAGCGTGCTCGTGCACGCAGCGGCAGGTGGTGTCGGCTTGCTGCTTACGCAACTGTGTGGCGTGCTCGGTGCGCGAGTGATCGGCTTGACCTCGAGTGCGGCGAAGGTGCAGCAAGTGCTCGACGCCGGTGCGCACGCCGCAGCGCGCTATGACGAGGACTGGGTCGCCGCGGCGCGGGCATTCGGCAAGGGCGGTGTGGATGTGGTTTACGACTCCGTTGGTGCGACGCTGGCGCAGAGTCTTGCCGCGGCGCGCACCGGCGGCCACGTCGTGTTTTTCGGTATGGCCGGCGGCGATCCCGCGCCCGTGGATCCGCGCATGCTGATGGACACATCGAAGAGCCTCACAGGCGGCGACTTGTGGAATGTGCTGACCAGTGCCGCTGAGCGCTGCCGCCGCGCTGCCGACCTGTTCGGCTGGGTGCGCGAGGGCAAGCTCAAGGTGCACATCGACTCGCGTTTTGCGCTCGCCGACGGTGCGAGTGCACATGCCAGGCTGGAGAGCCGGGCGTCGAGTGGAAAGGTGTTGCTGATTCCTTGAAGCGCTGGGCAGGCGAATTTGCAAAAGGTCCAGCTGCTCGTCATTCCGGCTTTCGCCGAGATGACGAATTGTTTTGACCATCCCTAAGCTCCAAAGCGGTCAAGTCACTGCGCCGCAAGATGCAATTTCTCGCGCAGCATCGCTTCGACTTTTTCCGGCGCATCGCCGCCGACTCGCCGATAGACGATGTCGCCTTTCTGATCGACCAGGAACAGGCCGGGCGTGCCCTTGACCGCATATAGATCGGCGATCGCGTCGCCATCGCGCACCAGGGTGAAGGTCTGTTTACGCTCGCGCAGCTCGGCAACCGGATCGCCGTCGTCCTTGATATCGATCGCGTAGACGTCGAGATGGTCGCGGCCCGCGGCATCGTATACTTTTTGTAGATACGGCATGAGCGCCTTGCAGTATGGGCACCATGTCGCCCAGAACAGCAGCAGCGCCGGACGCTGCAGTTTGTCCGGATCGAAACGTATCGGTTTGCCGTCGGCTCCCGTGCCTTGCCATGCGATGGCGCGCTGCTGTGCGACGGCCGGGCTCGCCAGCAGGGTGAAAATCAGAACCATCAGGATGACGACGCGGTATTTCATCGCTTGCTCCACATTAGCTGCCTCTCAGACCGGACGTGTGCGGGAAATCTTGCGCACGCCACACTGGGAACGGCGATTATTTCGCCGCGTTCTGCGGCGCGCGCAGACGATCGACTGCCGGCGCTATTTGCTGCGGATCGAATACCGGCAGCGAGCAGGCGTTGCCGGTGCAAGCGAACGCCGCCGCCTTGGCAAGCTTGGGATAGGTCACGTCCGGATTGGGCAGCGGCCCCTCGCGTCGATCCCACCAGTCCACGCGCAGATAGTCGGCCGGATAGCGCAACGCGGACACCTGCAAGGCTTGCGCAGCAGCATCGTCCTTGGCGCCGACCACCGCAATGTGGATCGGTTCGTGGGAGAGCTCGCGGTCGGCGAGAAGCAGGCCTGGCAGAAACGGTCGCGACTGCAGTACCGCGGGCGCAGCGGCAAAGTGCATGGCATGTTCGCCGATGCCGCGGTCGCGCTCGCTGCCGGTGATGCGATAGGCGAGATTGGCCGCGCGCGCCAGCGCGATATTCTCATCGACGATGCGCAATGGCTTGGCGAATACCCCCGCGGCGTTTTTCGGCGCCGGCGCGGTAACGTATCCGGCATCCGCGGCGCGGTTGTGCGCTTCGATGAAGCCCAGCGTGGCCTCGGCCCGGGTCAGCCAGTCGCGCTTGCCGGACGAGCGATACAGGTCGAGCAGGGCCTGCGCCATCGCAATATTGTCCGCCAGATACGGGCCCGCGCTGTCCTTTTCCCCATGTGCGAATCCGCCACCGGGCAAGGTGCGATGGGCGAGTATCCATGCGGCCGCGCGTTCGGCGAAGGTCAACGCCTGCGCATCGCCGAGGCTGTCGTGCACACGGCACAGGGCCGCAATCGCCCAGGCGTTTTCGCGCGTATACAAATGCCGGTCGATGCGTGGCAGACCCAGCTTGCGGCGCGCGCCATCGTTCAGCGCGTAATACTTGTGGCCATCGACATCGCGACTCAGGTCCGCGTCCTGGCTGACGTAAAACGCACCCTCCGGCGACAGCAGAAAGTTTGTGAGGTAATGCTCGATCAGACGCGCCGCATCCAGATATTTTTGTTCATGCCAGGTCGCATAAGCGAGCGTATACAGGCGCAGATCGTCGGCCTGGAACGACATGATTTTTTCAAAATGCGGCGACGTCCAGCCCGGCCCGATGGAATACTGATAGACACCACCCCAGACCGGATCGATCAGACCGATATTCAAATCCAGCGTCTGCCGCAGCATCTTCTGCGCGCCGGCGTCGCCGTCTTGCGCCAGGGCGAGCGCAAGCTCCGCGGCCTGCGCGTCGACATAACGCTGGCCATCGCCCCAGCCGCCATTCTTGGCGTCGTACAGTGAGACGAAATCGTCGCCCAGCGGCTTGCGCTGCTCCGCCGTCAAGCTGGATGCCGTTGCCGGTAGCACCTCATCGACATTTCCCACCGAGGGTCCCGGTGACGGATCGGCAACGATCGCCTTGAGCATCGACAGCATCTGTCGCGGCTCGATGTAGCCGCGGCGCTTGACGATCTCGCTGCCGTCGGCGGCGAACACGATCGTTGCCGGCCAACCCCAGTCGCCATAGCGCGCGGAGAAATCCGGGTTGGCGTCCTGATCGATCTTCAGCGCGACGTAGCTGTCGTTGAGGACCTTGCGCACATCGGCGTTGGCGTAGGTCTCGTGTTCCATGACGTGGCACCAATGGCACCACACGGCTTCCAGATCCAGAATCACGAAGCGGTGCTCGCGCCGCGCGAGCGCGAATGCTTCGTCGCTGGACGTATGCCACGTCAGTTCCTGCGCAGCGACGGCCGACACCGGGGGAAACACCGAGCATAAAAGCAGCAGCGCTGCCTGCCATAAGCGAGCGGACATAACAGCTCCAGGAAGAAACGGCGCCCCTGGCCTTATCGACCAGGGACGCCGACCACACGATCGCCACCACGGAGACGATCGTGTCGAACCGATTTCATTCACTCAGGCAACAGAAATTCCGTCACCCACTGGTCGTGGATCCATTGCTTGAGCAGTGTGGCGGCGTGCATTGCGACGCCGTCTTCCGCATGCCATTCGCACAGGACTTCGCACACGTCGGCGAAGGTTGCGCCGCTCTCGACCGCGTCGAGTGCAGCGGCTTCATCCGGCTGCGCGACCCGGTAGCGCACCGTGGTGTCGCGTCTCGACACGACCCAGGTTTGCGCTTCATCGAACTCGACCAAGGCGGGCAACGCTTCCTCGCGATCCTGCGCGCGGCGCAATGCGCCGACATTCCAGTGCAGGCTCAAACGGTGGACGGCGCCGTGCAGGCGCAGACGCAGATGCGGCCACTGTTCGGGCGCGAGCGTTTCCAAGGCGGAAGCCTGCACGGGCGCTTCGTCGGCCGCGTCGAAACTCAGACCGAAGGTCCATTCGAACTGCGCCATTTCGGCAAGTGCCGGCGTGTCGCACCAAGGCGAGGTCGTGCGGATGAATTCCGCGAATCGTTTTCCGTACCAGCGCACGTTGTAGTGATTCGAAGGTGTTGCGCGGACGTAGGCGTCGGCCAACTGCGCAAAATCCTCGGCGCCGGTCAGCGCACGCAGACCGGGGAAGTCGTTGCCAAGCACCTCCGCCAGGCGCGCACCGTAGGCGTAGGCGTAAACCTCCAAACGTGTCGGGGCATCGGCTGCGCTGGTGGCGACCACCGAACGCACAAGCTTGACGTTGTCGCGCCGGCTCAATACATAGGCCTGGAAATCGCGCTGCAGGCCGGCGAGCGCGTTCACGCCGCTGCCTGCAGGATCGGCCGGGCGATGCGGCGCGCGGTATCGAGTTCGGCGAGCAGATCGGCCAGCGGCGGGATGTGATCGTCGCGTTCGATCATCGTCGACACCGGTCCGAAACGGCGGATCGCCGCCGCGTACAAATCCCAAACCGGATCGATGATCGGCGCGTCGTGCGTGTCGATGATAAGCGCGCCCTGATTTTCGTGGCCGGCAAGATGGATCTGCTGCACGCGATCGACGGGAATGCCGTCGAGATACTTCTGCGGATCGAAGCCGTGGTTGTGTCCGCTCACATAGATATTGTTGACGTCGAGCAGGATCAGGCAGTCGGCGCGCACGGCGATTTCGGCAAGGAATTCCCACTCGGTCAAACTCGAGTCGTGGAATTCGACGTAGCTGGAAACGTTTTCCAGAAGAATGCGTCGTCCGAGATAATCCTGGACTTCGCGCACGCGCGCCGCGACGTGGTCGAGCGCCTCTTCCGTGTACGGCAGCGGCATCAGGTCGTGCAGATTCGTGTTGTGCACGCCGGTCCAGCACAGATGGTCGGAGATCCACGCCGGCGACACGGTGACCGCGAGTTGGCGCAGACGCGCCAGATAATCGCGGTTAAGCGGGGCGGAGCTGCCGATCGACAACGACACGCCGTGCATCACCAGCGGATAGCGCGCGCGCATGCGTTCCAGATAGCGCAGCGGGCGCCCGCCCGGAATCATGTAGTTTTCGGAAAGAACCTCAAGCCAGTCGATATCCGGCTCGTTGTCGAGAATTTCTTCGTAGTGATCCACACGCAACCCGAGCCCGAAACCGAGCGGCGGATAGGTGAGGCTGGAATTGGATTGCGTCATCGCGGCGGGCAACCCGGGCAACCCAATCCTGTGAGCCGGATTGGGCTGCCGGGAATTGCGCGAAGCTTACTTCTTGGCTGCTGCCGCGTCCTGCGCCGACTTGCACGAAGCGTCATCTTTCTGCATCGTGAAACCGTGACCCTTGCATGCGTTCTGGCCCTTGCAGGAGTTGGCGGTGGTCTTGCACGCACCCGTTCCCTTGCAGGAAGACGAGTTGTCGCACTTCACTTTGGCATCGTCCCCGGCAAATGCCGGGCTGGCGCTGGCCATGGCGAACAAACCGGCGACAGCAGTCGCCAAAGCGATACCCTTGATTCCGTAAGCCTTCATAGAAAAACCCTCCGAGTGTGGTTGCATTCTTGCGTTGACGTCTACGCACATCCGCCATAGGCGTGATTTCACGCGTGGACGGCGAGATGACCGGCAACATGCGCCGCTTCTTTCATCGAGAATTTGACGCAGCTGCTTTTATCCGCGCGAGTATGATGCCCCCGTTCGGCGCTTTACGAAAGAGATAGCTGTTCTTGCCGGTCTTGACGCCCCGGGTACCCAAGATTCGTTTACGGCGCCGGCCAAGTGGCTGCGCCGCCACTTCATAAACCACCATTGAAGGAGTCATGAAAATGCCGCAATTTATTGCGTCCCGGTGTCAGGCGCTGCTGGACGTTCTTGGCCGCTTGAGCTGGCTTGCGCCATTGGTAGTACGCTTGTTTTTCGGCTATTTCTGGGCCGAGACCGGCTGGGCCAAGCTGCATAATCTGGACGGTGCGATCGAACGCTTCGTCGGCTGGGGAATTCCATTCCCTGCATTCAGCGCGACGTTTTCGGCAGGCGCCGAATTCCTCGGCGGGGTCTTCCTCATGCTCGGCCTGCTGACCCGGGTTACCTCGTTTGCGCTGATCATCAACATGATCGTCGCCATCGCGTTCGTGGCGATCAAGAACGTGCACGGCTTCGACGAATTCATCGAACTGGACGAGTTCGTCTACATGCTGATTTTTTTCTGGCTGATCATCGCCGGACCCGGGCCGGTGAGTCTGGACACCAGCGTCAATCGCTGGCTGGGAATTCGCTCCCCAAGCACGCGCTAGGCTGGCGGACGACGCGGCGGGGTACTCAAAACTCCGCCGAGCCCGGCACACGCGGATACGGAATCGCGTCGCGGATGTTGGACAAGCCGCAGATGTAGACCACCAGGCGCTCGAAGCCGAGACCGAAACCCGCGTGCGGCACCGTGCCGTAGCGGCGGAAGTCTCGATACCACTGGTAGTGCGCCGGGTCGAGCTTGAACTGCGCCATGCGCCGGTCGAGGTAATCCAGGCGCTCCTCGCGCTGCGAGCCGCCGATGATTTCGCCGATGCCGGGCGCGAGCACGTCCATTGCGGCGACGGTCTTGCCGTCGTCGTTGAGGCGCATGTAGAACGCCTTGATCGCTTCCGGATAATTCATCACCACGACCGGGCGGCCGACGTGTTTCTCGGTCAGGTAACGCTCGTGTTCGGTCTGCAGATCGTGACCCCATTCGACCGGGTATTCGAATTTCTGCCCGGACTTCTGCAGGATATTCACCGCCTCGGTGTAATCGATGCGCTCGAACGGTGCGTTGATGAAATTCTCCATGCGCTCGATGACGGTCTTTTCCTGGCGCTCGGCGAAAAATTTCATGTCGTCCATGCGCTCGCTGAGCACGGCCTTGAAGATGTACTTGAGGAAATCCTCGGCCAGCGTCGCGTCGTCGTTGAGGTCGGCGAATGCGATCTCCGGTTCGATCATCCAGAACTCGGCCAGATGGCGCGCGGTGTTGGAATTCTCGGCTCGGAAGGTCGGCCCGAATGTATACACCTTGCTTAGCGCCAGGCAATACGCCTCGACATTGAGCTGGCCGGAGACGGTGAGATAGGTCTCCTTGCCGAAGAAATCCTGATGCCAGTCGATCGCGCCCTTGTCGTCGCGTGGCAGGTTGACCAGATCGAGCGTCGACACGCGGAACATCTGTCCGGCACCCTCGGCGTCGCTCGCCGTGATGATCGGCGTGTTGATCCAGAAAAAATCGCGTTCGCTGAAATAGCGATGCACAGCCTGCGCGATGCAGTGGCGCACACGCGAAATCGCACCGAAGGTATTGGTGCGCGGGCGCAGATGCGCGACCTCGCGCAGGTAT